>CAYUZL010000062.1:0-5713 GCA_964449725.1 uncultured Alteromonas sp.
CGTAATTACCCAGCATATTCTCCTAACACTTTACTGTTAGATAACGCACTTGCCACAATGGGAGCTGGCCTGCCTTCTGCAATGGCTGCAAAACTAGTTTACCCAGATAGAGCGGTATTGTCGGTATGTGGTGACGGTGGTTTCATGATGAATAGCCAAGAGCTTGAAACCGCAGTACGACTGAAGCTACATATTGTTGTGATTATTATGCGCGATGATGCCTACGGCATGATCAAATGGAAACAAGCCAATATGAATTTTGATAATTTTGGTTTGGACTACGGCAACCCTGATTTTGTTAAGTATGCAGAAAGCTATGGTGCTAAAGGTTGGCGTATAGAAACCGTTGAAGGTTTACATGAGCGTATAGAGCATTGCTTAAAAGAGCCTGCGGTACATGTTATCGATTGCCCAGTGGATTACAGCCTTAACGATGCAACGTTAAACCATAATTTGCGTGAAATCAGCGAAAAACTATAAGGTATTGAGATGTTAAAAGATGCATATCCCTATTATTTGGCTAATGAAGCTGTTTTTGCGAATCAAGATTTAAAGGTTATCGATAAATACAACGGTGAAGTAGCAACATCGGTAGCAAAAGCGGGTGCCGATGTTATTGATAAAGCAATTCAAGCCGCTGAAGACGCACAACCTGCTATGACGGCAATGCCAGCGTATGAGCGACAAGCAGTGTTGGAACATTGTGTAAAACGCTTTCAAGAACGCTTTGATGAAATCGCACTAGCACTATGCTTGGAAGCAGGAAAACCAATTAAAGATGCAGAAGGCGAAGTGACTCGGCTTATTGACACCTTTAAAATAGCGGCTGAAGAATCGGTACGTATAGAAGGTGAAGTGCTTAATTTAGAAATCACCCCGAGAGCAAAAGGCTATCAGGGCATGACGAAAAAGGTGCCAATTGGGCCTTGTTCGTTTATTTCACCGTTTAACTTTCCGTTGAATTTGGCTGCTCATAAGGTTGCGCCTGCAATTGCAGCAGGGTGTACCTTTGTACTTAAACCGGCGTCACGCACACCTATTGGCGCGCTGATTATTGGCGAAATATTGGCAGAAACTACGTTACCTAAAGGGGCGTTTTCAATTCTTCCATGTAGCCGTGACGGAGCCGATTTATTTACCGTTGATGAGCGATTAAAGCTATTGAGTTTTACGGGTTCACCTGAAATCGGCTGGGAACTAAAAGCGAAAGCGGGCAAAAAGCCAGTCATTCTAGAATTAGGTGGAAATGCAGCCTGTGTTGTAGATGAAGATGCGGATTTAGATGATGCAATTACCCGTATTATTTTCGGTGCGTATTATCAGTCGGGACAAAGCTGTATTAGTGTTCAGCGCATTATCGTTCACGAATCGTTATACGATGAATTCAAAGAACGTTTTGTGGCAGAAGTCAAAGCATTGAAATCTGGCGACCCGAAAAGCCGAGATACGTTTATCGGTCCTATGATTGCTGAATCTGAAGCTGTACGCTTAAAAACTTGGGTTGATGAAGCCGTAGCAGCTGGAGCGTCATTACTTGCTGGTGGGGAACGAGACGGTGCTATGTTGCAAGCAACAGTGTTAGAAAATGCTCCCGCTAACTCTGCGATAAATGAAGAAGAAGCTTTTGGTCCTGTGACTGTGTTGAGTACGTTTTCTGACTTTGATGAAGCGTTAACATCGGTTAATAACAGTAAGTTTGGTTTGCAAGCGGGTATCTTTACTCGAGATATTTATAAAATCCAAAAAGCGTGGGATGTACTCGATGTGGGGGGCGTGGTAATTGGCGACGTACCTAGCTGGCGAGTCGATAACATGCCTTATGGTGGCGTTAAAGATTCTGGCTTGGGAAGAGAAGGTATTAAATATGCCATCGAAGACATGACAGAAACACGGTTACTGGTAATACGGAATCCGAACGGATAACTTAAAAAGGCATCTCAAAATAAACTTGAGGTGCCTTTTATTTATGAATACTAAATTGCTCAAGTATTTCTAATGGAATTATCTGTAATGCACGTTTGTTTGTTGCGTTTAAATCCACAGGCGGAGCAAGCCCTGCATGAAAAGCTTGTAACCAAATGCTTGCACATAAACACCATTTTTCTCCTGATTTTAGTCCCGCAAAAGCATATTCCGGAATAGGCGTAATTAAGTCATTGCCCTCTGAATAAGCGTAGTGTAAAAAGTCATGGGTCATAATTGCACAAACAGAATGATTCCCCAGATCAGAAGTTGGAACATAACAAAACCCTTCTCGAGTAAACCCCGTATTTCCACAGCACAACATTAAAGGTTTATCATATACGTTGACTTCGTTTGCCACTGGATCACCAAATAAAACATCGCTAGTGTATAAGAGTATCGCTAAAATAGAGAAAATCTCAATGAATTGCCGTAGACGGTTTTAAAAAGGCGTAAATCTGAAGTTATGTTGGATAAAAGCAAACTAAGCCCGAAAATGGTTGAAAATACCACCTTAAATCCACAAGAAATTGAAAAATTCGATATCCTTGCGAAAGAGTGGTGGGACGAAAATGGCAAGATGAAATCAGCTATTAAGTTTAATCAAGCTCGAATTGCTTATATTCAATCTGAGATTTGTAAACATTTTCATATGGCATCGGATGATATAACAAGTTGGAATCAGCTTAATATACTTGAAGTAGGTTCCGGTGGTGGAATGCTCAGTGAGTCTTTAGCGCAATTCGGAGCAACAGTAAAAGGCATAGATGCCAGTGCCGTTAGCGTTGAAGTTGCTAGGCGTCATGCGCAACAAACTGCCACGACTAACGTGAGTTACGAACATACACTTTCCAAAGATCTCGTTGAGCAAGGAAAAACATTCGACGTTGTGATTAATGCTGAGGTGATAGAGCATGTACTTGATCAGGAAACATTGATTGATGAATGCTGTACGCTTGTAAAGCCTGGTGGGCTAGTAATTGTGGCTACCTTGAATAAAACGTTAAAAGCGTATGTAGTGGCAATTTTAGGCGCAGAGTATGTATTGAGGTATTTACCTATTGGAACACACGATTGGCGCTATTTCGTAAAACCGAAGACGTTATACAATTGGGTCGAAAGTCGAGGGTTTGAATTATCTGGTGAAACGGGAATGTCTTATAACCCATTCTCGGGTAAATGGCATTACAGTACAAATAAATCGGTGAATTATTGTTTGTGCTTTAGGAAGGGAAATTAATAGCCGCCCCAAAGAGGAGCGGCAATACATTTTTCACTGCTTAATTAAATAAGCTACCTAATTTTTCTTTTGCTTTGTCTTTCAATTCACCTGATTTTTCTTCTACTGCGTCTTTAAGTTTTTGTTTCGCAGCTTCTTCAAGCTTTTTCTTGGCTTCAGTTTTTGCTTGATCAAGGATGTTGTCTAACATTACTTTTGCAATTTCAGCCCCTACTTGCTCTGCTGGCAGTCCGTTAGGTTTGCCAATACCAGTAGCCGTGAAAGTGGGTAAGGTTACATCATAAGATTTTTGTTTTATGTCTAGATCACCTGTTTCTAGTGCTTCAAAGTTAAGGCGAAGTTTCACATTACTAACCGTCATTTTTTCTACGATGACAAGAGGTCCTGGCTCTCCGTTGCTTTCAGGTGCTGGTGTAGCTTCTTCTTCAGATGCAGGAAGGTTAGCTGTTAAATTGTCTTTTAAGACTAATAAATTTCCCTTACCTGATGCGTCTACTTCGTATAAAACTTCAGGAGCGTCGATGTTGATATTTTGTACGGTATAAGGCTCACTGCTTATTGTGCCTAAATCTAATGTAATTTCACTAAGGGAAAACGCATTGTCATCGCTAAACCCTTGTGGATTTTTAATTTGAGTAGCGTCAATAGTCAAGCGACCTTCTGACAGTGATAAATCAACATTTGCCACTGTAACTGTAGTGCCTAAAAAGGCTGAACCGTGCTTTTCTATTTGAGGTTTAATTAACTTGCCTGCATCACTTAACACATATACAGCTGAAGCGACAATAACGAGTACTAAGACTAAGGCTGCAAGAAGAAACTTTTTCATTTTATGTCCTTAAATTTAAATTTAATACCACTTAGGTTAGAGGAAAACTACTCAAATTAATACTAAATGCATTTTGCTAAGGTAGTTTTAATAGGTTATTTTAAATGCCGTCCCCCATTTAGGTGCAGAGTTTGGCCGGTAATGTAGTCACTTTCTAAGAGGTAGTTTACAGCTTTAACGGCTTCTTGAGGCCCTGGTACTTTCTGTAGTAGTGACTTTTTTGATGCCTCATTGCGATAATCTTCAGTATCCTTATCGTTAAACATGACTAAAGCCGGAGCGATACTATTCACTTTTACCTTTGGCGCTAATTTTTTAGCGAAGGACAATGTTAAATTGTGCAGTGCGGCCTTACTCGCAGAATACGCTATATACTTGGCACAACCGGTATCTTGCACATAGTCAGTCATATGAATAATGTCTGCAAAGCCTGAGCTTTGGAAAAGGTTTTCTTTTAAGGCCCAGTTTAACTGGTAGGGCACAGATACATGTATCTTCATCATTTTGTTTAAGATATCTATGTCTGAGCCGTCGCTAAGCTCTGCGTCCCAGTCTGATGCGTTATGAACAATGCCTCTCAACTTTGGCGCCTTTTCTTTTACTTGAGAAAGTCAACTGGCAACAGAATCCTCTTCTTCAAAATCTGAGTGGATAAGGTGCGCACCTAGTGTGCTTAAATATTCGACTGCCGGTTTATGTGTTCGGTATGTTATGATTACACTTTGATTTTGTTTTATAAGGTTCTCAGCGATGGATAAGCCTAGTCTTTGAGTTCCACCGGTAATTAATATTGGGTGTGTAAGTGTATTGTTCGACACTACAGCATGTCCTATTTGTTATTATGCGGCATATTTATAGCACAAAAAATCTTAATATTGATTAAACCTAAAGCATGATGTTTTTCGTAGATATAGCGAAATCCATCATTGGAAGAAAGAATGTTGTCTAAAAAAGCCATAGTAATGCACTCTCAGCAGGATACATTACTTACCAAAGAAGCACTTTTAGTGCGTGATGCTTTAATTAACAAAGGGCTAGAAACGCCCATGGTAGAAAACCATTTAAGCAACGAGCAGAAACGAGAACGCATCCAAGCTTCTATGCAAGACATCATGGAAACCTTAGGGCTAGATATGGATGATGATAGCTTGGTTGAGACGCCTTCCCGTATTGCAAAAATGTATGTCGATGAGATATTTTCTGGTTTGGATTACAGGCAGTTTCCCAAGATTACGCAAATTGAAAATAAGATGGAGTTATCCCAGCCAGTTCATGTTTCGTCAATAAGCCTGACCAGTACGTGTGAACATCATTTTGTGACTATTGATGGCACCGCTGATGTTGCTTACATTCCAAAAAACAAAATATTAGGTTTATCAAAAATAAACCGACTCGTTGGCTTTTTTGCTCAGCGCCCTCAAGTCCAAGAGCGCTTAACTCAGCAGGTGCTGGTTGCCATTCAGGCGTTGACTGGAAGTGACGATGTAGCCGTTAGTATTAATGCAACCCATTATTGCGTGAAAGCTAGAGGCATTCGAGACACAAATTCATATACCAAAACCAGTGCATTAGGCGGGCTGTTTAATTCTGACAGGCAATTACGGGCAGAATTTTTTAATCAGAATTAACTGAGAATGTAAATTTTTGGTTGAAAAACCGATATCTTGACGTAGAGTATTGCC
>CAYUZL010000063.1:0-2610 GCA_964449725.1 uncultured Alteromonas sp.
GTTGTCTCGCATACTTGGATTGGTTCGAGATGTGGTCGTTGCTCGTTTAATGGGAGACGGCGCGGCAGCAGACGTTTTCTTTTTGGTTAATAAAATTCCTAACTTTTTGCGTCGACTTTTTGCTGAAGGCGCATTTGCTCAAGCTTTTATTCCAGTCCTTACCGAACAGCAAGCTAAAAAAGACAACGCAGCCTTAATCGAGTTTATTGGAAAGATTACCGGAACCTTAGGCATTATTGTTTTTTTCACTGCTATTGTTGGGGTCATTGGTTCTCCTGTTATTGCTGCATTATTTGGTACGGGGTGGTTTATTGATTACTTAAACAATGAACCTGAAGGCGCAAAGTTCGAACTTGCTACTGTGATGTTAAAAGTCACCTTTCCTTATTTATTTTTTGTGGCTTTAACGGCATTGTCAGGTGCTATTTTGAATGCGGTGAATAAATTTTCCGTGGCTGCATTTACCCCTGTGTTATTGAATATTGCTATTATCAGTTGTGCCCTGTTGTTATCACCGCGGTTCGAGGAGCCTGCATTTGGCCTAGCGTGGGGCGTATTCGTTGGCGGTGTTGCACAGTTAACTTTTCAAATACCCTTTTTGTTAAAGGAAGGTCTACTGGTTAAACCCAGCTGGGGCTGGTCCCATCCTCAGGTTACGAAAGTCAGGCGCTTAATGATACCTGCGTTATTTGGGGTTTCAGTTAGCCAAATCAACCTACTTTTAGACACGCTTATCGCAAGCTTTTTAGTCACTGGGTCGATGAGTTGGTTGTACTACTCAGACCGATTATTAGAATTTCCCTTGGGACTATTTGGTATCGCCATCGCTACGGTTATTCTTCCCACGCTTTCCCGCAATCATATTGGCAAGAACCCCGAAGCCTTTCAGCAAAATATAGATTGGGCGGTCAGAGCGGTTTGCTTTGTTGGTTTTCCGGCAGCCGCGGGTTTAGGTGTACTCTCAGAACCTATTTTGAAAGTTATTTTTGAACGAGGTGCATTCACTAGTCAAACCGCCATAATGGCGTCATTTAGCTTAACGGCTTATGCCATGGGCTTGGTTGGGTTTATGTTGGTGAAAGTACTCGCACCTGGGTTTTTTAGTCGCCAAGATACTAAGTCTCCCGTGAAGTTTGGTATTATTTGTATGGTGGCGAATATGGCCTTTAACCTGATTTTAGTGGTACCGCTTGCGTATATTGGTTTGGCACTTGCGACTAGTCTATCTGGGCTGCTTAACGCGGGTTTGCTCTATTACGCCTTGCGGCGGGATAAAGTTTATGTTTTAAGCCAACAGACAAAGGCATTTATTCTACGTAGTTTGATTTCTACGGCGTTGATGGTCTTAGCGTTACGTATTTTTATGAGCCATTCTGATTTCAATAATGTCAATTCGCTGCAACAAGTCATTTTGTTAGCTTCAGGGGTGGTAGGAGCGGGTTTGATCTACATTTTTTTAGGTTTCTTTGTAGGAATTAGACCAAGACAGTTAAAACCTGAGCTTTAAGCGTTGGTATATGTGTGTTGGTTGTTTATAATCCCACGCACAAAATAGAAGTGAATACAGTAAGGTTATCGTGGAACTTGTTCGAGGTGTGCACAATTTGTCTGCAAAACATACGGGTTGTGTACTGACAATCGGTAAGTTTGATGGCGTGCATTTAGGGCATCAAGCAGTATTAAAACGGCTAAAACAAAAAGCCAATGAAATGCAATTACCCTCGGCAGTTATGGTGTTTGAACCTCAGCCCGAAGAAGTCTTTGCCCCTGTTGATGCACCAGCGAGACTTTCGACACTTCGAGATAAAGCCACTTTACTTGCCGAGCAAGGCATTGATAGATTAATTTGTATTCGTTTCGATAAACGATTTGCTGCTTTATCGCCGGAAGAGTTTATACGTGACTTGCTTGTTAATAAATTAGGTATTCAATACCTAGTGGTGGGTGACGACTTCCGCTTTGGTCGAAAACGAGCTGGCGATTTTGCTATGCTGGTTGAAGCCGGTAAGCGTGAACAGTTTGACGTGGTGAATACCGCAAGCTTTCGCTTACATGATTGTAGAATTAGTTCCACGGCTATACGAGAGTCAATTGAGCAAAATAAGTTTGAGATTGCCCATGAAATGTTAGGGCGTGCTTTTTCTATTTCTGGAAAAGTGATTCACGGCAATAAAAAAGGCCGGACTATAGGTTTTCCTACGGCAAATGTTTTATTAAACCGTTGTCGCTCTCCGTTGCAAGGGGTGTTTGCTGTAACGGTGACCTTGGATACAACACGTTATTTTGGCGTTGCCAATATAGGCAGTAGGCCCACAATTGACGGTACGCGAGTGCAGCTCGAAGTACATATATTTAATTTTAGTGGCGATTTATATGGAAAACGTATTGACGTTACCCCCATATCGAAAATTCGCGATGAAATAAAATTCAATTCATTTGATGAATTAAAAAAACAAATTTCCCTTGATGCTGAAAAGGCGTTAACGCTTTTAACAGCATTATTTGACGATGTAATTACGGAATCTGAGAATTAATGACTGACTACAAACCTACTTTGAACTTGCCTGAAACCGCATTCCCAATGCGTGGAAATCTTGCGCAACGCGAACC
>CAYUZL010000064.1:0-2567 GCA_964449725.1 uncultured Alteromonas sp.
ATATTAGATGTTCTTCCTAATGAGGCACAGAATTGCAACATTTCGTCACCGAATAATAATAATGGCAAAAGAGCTGAAAAAGTTTCCTGGTGGGAAAGAATTTTTGGAGATTAGTAAAAAAAGGCGGGTTGAAAAACCCGCCTAAGCTAGCGTAACGACAGGGAGATGTGTGCTAGTGATAGTTATATAGCGAAAGTTGTGCCATTAATGGGTTGACAGTTAACCTGTTGATATAATTTAGCATTTTTATTTTTTTAAGTTATTGTAGTTTTACATGTTATATTTTTTTGACAGAAATTTGGTTAGTTATTTAGCTTTTTGGTCAAATTTATCATCTATTCTTCTTTGCTGAGTTTCTTTGTTTAAATGCTTGTTAATATAGCTATTAACTTGCTCATTGTTGTTTTGTCGGCACTTTAATCTTCCCCCACCTAGAGTCGATACAATTGCCAGAGCTTTTTTACCTTTATTTCCACAATCTATATCAACAGGTTGCGGGGAGCGTCTATTTTCTAATTGCTCTTGGGTATACCTTGGGGCATTTTCGATAATTCGGGCATCTTGGTTATCGAATTCTGCTTTTTCTTGTTGGTAGATTGATTCGAACGATTGACTCTGTAAAACAGAAAGCGCATTTCTAGTTACATCGGAAATACTCAATTTGGGTTTCGCTAAGGAGGGTGTGGAAGTTTCTGCAATCTTATTTTCACTGGGAATTTCTGTTTGCTGAATTGGTTCGGATTTGAGTTTTTCTTCGAATGCGGGCAACGTTTTTTGGGTTTCAGGTTTAGGCTCATTTACAACGAGGGGTGTATTTTCAATTTTCGGTAAAGCATCATCGACAACAGAAACTGTATCTTCTGGCATTTCAGGCTGCGCAGGCGGAGGAAAATATAATACTGCGTTTAAAGGGGAAGAGGTCGTTGGATTGGAAGGGACTGCCAATTTATTCTTAGCGATGAAAAAAATAATGATTCCATGAAGTAAAAAAGAAAGAACAATTGGCGTCCATTTTTTCATTTTTTTGTCCTTAAACTCAAGTCTATAAAAGAGCCTTGTTTAGATAAAAAGTTCAAATTAGTGAATTAGTAACCGAGCGCACCAATTTTGTGCTTAAAATAGACCGCGCCTCAAAATGGTGCGAGCAAAATGCGATATTCTTGATTTGTAAAATATAAGTTACTGAATATTACAGTGTGCATTTTTGGACTAATAATTGCATTGAGACTCGGTTAGTACATAACTATAAGTGCACACTGGAGTAAATAATGAAACTAGTCACAGCAATCATTAAGCCTTTCAAGCTAGATGATGTCCGTGAAGCCATTTCAGAAATAGGTATAGAAGGTCTTACTGTTACTGAAGTTAAAGGTTTCGGACGTCAGAAAGGACACACGGAGCTATATCGCGGTGCGGAATATCAAGTTGATTTTCTGCCTAAAGTTAAATTGGAAATCGCTGTTCAAGACGAACAAGTCGATCGTCTTGTAGAAGCCATAGTAAGCGCTGCTAAAACCGGCAAAATCGGTGATGGTAAAGTGTTTGTATTTGATTTGGAAGGTGCTGTACGTATCCGTACTGGCGAATCCAACAGTGATGCCTTGTAATTAGGCACAGTTTCCAACCGGAGAGAAATAATGGAAATAACATTTGAATTAGGGTACGCCTTAGATACCTTTTACTTTTTAGTTTGTGGTGCACTTGTAATGTGGATGGCTGCAGGTTTTGCAATGCTTGAAGCGGGTTTAGTAAGAGCTAAAAATACCACAGAAATTCTTACTAAAAACGTTGCTTTGTATGCAATCGCTTGCACAATGTATATGATTTGCGGTTACGGCATCATGTACGGTGGCGGTGAATGGACTGCGTTCCTTGGCGGTATTACTGGTGACGGCGCAACAGGTGTTGCGGCTGATGATGCTGCAACTTATGCTCCTTCAGCTGACTTCTTCTTCCAAGTCGTTTTCGTAGCAACAGCTATGTCAATTGTATCTGGTGCCGTTGCTGAGCGTATGAAACTTTGGGCTTTCTTAGCGTTTGCAGTTGTAATGACGGGTTTCATTTACCCAATGGAAGGTGCTTGGACTTGGGGTGGCGAAGCCGTATTTGGTTTATACACACTAGGTGACCTTGGTTTCTTAGATTTCGCTGGTTCAGGTATTGTACACATGGCCGGTGCAGCAGCTGCATTAGCAGGTGTTATTGTACTTGGCGCACGTAAAGGCAAATACACTGACGACGGTAAAGTAAATGCAATTCCGGGTTCTAACTTACCTTTAGCTACTTTAGGTACATTCATTTTATGGATGGGCTGGTTTGGCTTTAACGGTGGTTCTGTACTAGCTACAGCAACTGTTGAAAGTGCAAATGCGGTAGCCGTAGTATTTATGAATACCAATGCTGCAGCAGCCGGTGGTTCTATTGCAGCGCTAATTGTTGCACGTATCTTGTTCCGTAAAGCAGACCTAACAATGGCATTAAACGGTGCTTTAGCGGGTCTAGTTGCCATTACCGCTGGTCCTGATACGCCAACTCCTGGTTTAGCTACACTATTTGGTGCGTTAGGC
>CAYUZL010000065.1:0-2582 GCA_964449725.1 uncultured Alteromonas sp.
TAGGCTTTAGTAAACTCTTTTGCTTTGTGCGCAACAAAATCTAAATCGCAACCCTCACCTGGATTATCCAGGTTAATCGTTGGCGGTGCGATTTTGTCTCGTAACGCTAAAATTGTAAAAATAGCTTCTACAGAGCCTGCTGCTCCTAGCAAATGACCGATCATTGATTTAGTAGAACTAACCAATACATTATTTGCCTCTGCACCAAACACAGTTTTCACTGCAGAAACTTCAGCTAAATCACCAGCCGGTGTTGATGTACCATGAGCATTAACATAGCCAACACTACTCGCAGAAACATTGGCATCATTAAGTGCATTTTGCATTGCTGCAGCCGCACCTTCGCCAGTTTCAGGTGGAGACGTCATGTGATACGCATCGCCACTCATACCGAAGCCCGAAAGCTCCGCATATATTGTCGCGCCACGCTCTTTGGCAGCTTCATACTCTTCAAGCATAACCACACCAGCACCCTCACCCATAACGAATCCATCGCGGTCTTTATCCCAAGGACGGCTCGCAGTTTGTTGAGAATCATTACGTGTAGATAGCGCTCTTGCGGCACCAAAACCACCAATACCCAAAGGCGTTATTGCTGATTCAGCCCCTCCAGCTAACATTGCATCGGCATCGCCATACGCAATAGTGCGAGCCGCAATACCAATATTATGAACACCGGTAGTACAAGCGGTTACTACATTTAGATTCGGCCCTTTTAACCCTTCCATTATAGAAAGAAAGCCAGAAATCATATTAGTAATTGTGGAAGGAACGAAAAATGGAGACATTCGCTTTGGACCACTATTCATAAGTTTAGTGTGATTTTGCTCTATTTGAGCAAGTCCACCAATCCCAGAACCTATAGCAACACCAATACGGCTTGCATTTTTAGCTGTGATAGCCAATCCGGAGTCTTCTAAAGCCTGTTTACCAGCAGCAATTCCGCACTGAATAAACCGGTCCATTTTTTTTATTTCTTTTTTATCGATGTAAGTTAAGGGATCAAAATTGGGCATTTCACCCGCAAATCTCGTTCCGTAGTTTTCACAATCGAATAAAGTTATATCACCGATACCGCTTTTTCCGGCAACAATAGATTACCAAGTACTATCAACGTCTAGCCCTACTGGAGACAATAGTCCTAGACCGGTGACGACAACACGACGTTTTGACACACTATGTCCTCGCTGAGAAAGGTATTACAATTTGAAGCTATATAGAAAACGGCTCCTTGGAGCCGCTTTAAAGAAAGAATTACGCGTCTTTATTAGCGTTGACGTAGTCAATTGCAGATTGAACAGTAGTAATTTTTTCTGCTTCTTCGTCTGGAATTTCGGTATCAAATTCTTCTTCTAGCGCCATAACCAACTCAACTGTATCAAGTGAATCGGCACCTAAGTCGTCTACGAAAGAGGCTTCAGATTTTACTTCTTCTTCTTTTACGCCAAGTTGTTCAACAATGATTTTCTTAACGCGTTCTTCAATATTACTCATTTTCTAGGTTTTCCTTACTTAAATGTCACTAGATAACATAAATTTTCGCTAGTTTACTTTGTCTCACTCAGTCTATGCAAGTGCATTATGAGTTGGAGTCAAAGGTCGAACCAGCGAACATTACAATAAATACTTACTTTACAATTATTTAACACTTTGCAATACAGCGAAAATTTGCTGCATCACGACATGTGCATACCACCATTCACATTGATTGTTTCACCGGTAATGTAGCCAGCCATATCTGATACTAAAAACCCTACAGTACTCGCAATCTCTTCTGGTTTACCCAAACGGTTAGCCGGAATATCTTTAAAAATGGCTTCTTTTTGCTCGTCTGTTAACGATTGAGTCATATCGGTATCGATAAAACCAGGAGCCACTACATTAACAGTAATCCCTCTTGATGCAACTTCTCTCGCTAAAGATTTGCTAAATCCTATCACACCGGCTTTTGCAGCTGCATAATTTGCCTGCCCAGCATTCCCTGTAAGCCCAACAACAGAACCAATATTCACAATTCTACCGTTGCGCTTTTTCATCATACCGCGCATGACTGCTTTTGATAATTTAAAAATAGAGGTCAGGTTAGTTTGAATGATATCATTCCATTCATCGTCTTTCATCCGCATTAACAAATTATCACGGGTAATACCGGCATTATTGATCAGTATATCAATTGCACCAAACTCACTCACGATATCGGCCAAAACTTGAGAAATGCTGTCATCGTCGGCCACATTAAGCTTCATTCCCTTTCCATTTTCGCCTAAGTATTCTGAGATAGCCGCTGCACCTGCGTCGCTAGTTGCAGTTCCAATAACCGTTGCACCTTGTGCCGTTAAGTGCTCAGCAACCGCACGGCCAATACCGCGACTGGCTCCTGTCACTAACGCTATTTTTTGGTCTAATTTAGACATAATATTTCCTATTCAAATTCCAATGTAACTGAGTCTGGTGTGTTTGCGGCGCTAATTTTCACCGTTTTGTCTACACGTTTAATTAACCCTGAAAGTACTTTCCCTGGTCCTACTTCAATAAACTGTGTTACACCTTTTTCAATTAACAGTTCAACAGATCGCGTCCAC
>CAYUZL010000066.1:0-3398 GCA_964449725.1 uncultured Alteromonas sp.
AAGTAAGTGATTTGTCGCGATACGGTATGCCCAAGTATTAAACCCACTTCTATTTTGAAACTGCAATAGTCTCAGTGTGATTTTGAGTAATATGTTTTGTGTCTCATCTTCGGCATCATGGGGACACATCATAAACCTTACGCACAAATTGTAATATTGGGTTGAATAGCCCGAAGTAACTCTTCCATGGCACTGCGGTTCTCTTCTAACGCTTGCGTAACCCAATTGCCTAATTGCTGCGGACTATTCATTGTATTTACTTCTCCAAAATACCTTTTAATTTCTCAAGCTCTTTTTCAAGAATCACAGTTTGTTGTTCTAACGCCCCTTCTAGTTCCTCCAAAGGTACCGGTGGAGGGGTAAGTGTAAAACTAAACGCATTCGCCCATTGAGGCAGGTTATTGGGGTTAGAAATATAGTCGAATACTTCCGCAAAAGGTTTCACAATAACGATACTTCTGATTGCATATATCACGATTAAAATCCTCCAAATTTGTTATGCAATCTATTAGACGAATACGGTCTCCAATGTGTGACAGAAAGTCAGAAATTAATTAGTCACGCAATAACGCGAACCTAAACTTCCTTCTTGCTGAGCAATGATGTTGTTTACGGTTATGCGCGCAATTTCGTCTAATGCTTCAAAGGTGAAAAAACCTTGGTGGCCTGTAATCAATACATTGTGAAAAGTCGATAATCGCTCGAATTGATCATCTAAAATAATAGTTTCAGAGAAATTTTTGAAAAATAAATCTGATACCATTTCGTATACATCCAGCCCTATATAACCCGTTTTTCCTGACTTTAATCCACTGATGGCACTACTTGTATCGATTAAACCACCTCTGGAAGTAATGATAATCATCACTCCGTCTTTCATCATCGCCAGTGATTCTGTATTAACCATATGATGAGTCGATGCTAATAAGGGACAATGTAGGGAAATAATGTCGCTTTTTTCGTACAAAGTTTCAATTGGCTCATATGCCGCACCAAGAGCCAACACCTCTTTTTTTTGAACAAGGTCATAGCAAATAACATTGCAGCCAAATCCGTTTAGAATTTTAATTGTAGCAATACCAATATGGCCCGTACCTACAATACCAACTGTTTTACTATTTAAGGTTATCCCTTGTAACCCGTCTAGTTCAAAATTACCGTCTCGAACTCGGTTATACGCCTTGTGTAACTTCCTAGCTAACGTAAGCATTAGTCCCACAGAGTGCTCGGCGACCGCTTCGGGTGAATACGCGGGAACGCGAGATACATCTATTCCACACTTTTTTGCATGTTCTATGTCTACATTATTGAATCCAGCGCATCTAAGGGCTATATGCTTAACGCCGAGATCAGCTAATGTTGATATCAATCGCCGACCAATCACATCGTTTACAAAAACACAGACAACGTCAAAACCATTCGCCAAGTTGACCGTGTCTATGTTTAGTGGTGATTCATAAAACACAGCATTAACTTTGTCTTCATTCAATTTTAAATGAGGAGAAAAGGCTTTTTCGTCATAGGGCTTAGTATTGAAAAACGCAACTTTTGTCATGTTACCGACTCTCCAATAATTTGAAGCTAGTGCTTTATTAATATCCAAAACTAATGCTTTTACAATCAATAAATCAGATCAGATTCTCTTTATTTATGCTTCCCAAGGGGAATTACCCGAAAAATATTCAGCCAAGAAGTTAACAAAACTTCGCACTTTTGCAGACAAAAACCGTCGATGGGGATAAATAGCATAAAGTCCTATTTCATCAATATTAAAACCGTCTAAAATACGAACAAGACGACCTGACTTCAAATGCTCACTCACAATAAATTCAGGTTGAAGGACCACACCTAATCCATCGCAGGCCATTTCACATAATGCTCGGCCATTGTTGGTAAAAACGCTTCCATGAACTTTAATTCGTTGACTTTCACTTTTGCTCTGAAACACCCATTCTAATGGATTTCCATAGTATGCGTACTGCAAACAATTATGCTGTGTTAAATCCGCAGGTTCACCTATAGTCGAATGTCGAATCAAATAGTCAGGCGCAGCGCAAACAAACATTTTCGTTGTATTTAACTTGCGAGCAACGAGTGTTGAATCAGACAAGTTACCCAATCGAACGGCAACGTCAAAACCGTCTTCAACTAAGGACACTTTGCGATCACTAAAATCGATATTCACAGATACTTCAGGGTAACGCAGTAAATAAGCGCTTATCGCAGGTAACAAATGAGTCGTACCAAAATCCAGCGGTGCAGAAATATTTAGCTTCCCAGTGGGCGTAGTACCCAATTGCGTTACTGATGCATCAGCCTCTTCCAAGTCAGCAATAATTTGTAAACTTCGCTCAAAATACTGAATTCCAGCTTCAGTCGCACTCACTTTACGTGTAGTACGGTTAAGTAAACGCACGCCCAGCTCGGCTTCTAGAGCAGCAATATGCTTGGTTACCATAGCAGATGATAATCCCAGATCTCGTCCGCACTGAGCAAAACTCCCTGCTTCAACAACACGGCAAAACACTTTTAAGCTAACTAGTTTGTTCAACTATTATTTACTCATAGTAAATGGTTTATAAAATAATTACATGATTATCAAATACAGCGCAACAAAATAAGATGGTTTTCCATTTATTCATTAAGCAATTTATATATTATGAACATTCACAATTTTAAGCCTGTAATTGCAGGTGCTTCGCTCTTAGTCACTAGTTTTTTCAGCTCAACTTCCTTTGCCGATACCTTTAACGTCGACCCTGTTCACTCTATTGCTAATTTTAGTGTAGGCCATTTAGGTTTGGCAAAAGTGCAAGGGCGTTTTAACGACGTGTCAGGTAGTTTCTCTTATGATCCAACCAAGCCTGAAAATACCGAGGTAACTATCGTCATCAATGCAAATAGTGTCGACAGCAATCACGATAAAAGAGACCAACACCTACGCAGCCCAGATTTTTTCGATGCTAAACAATTCCCCAAGATTGTTTTTAAAAGTACTCAATACACCGGAAATAAATCATTGGGTTTGATAGAAGGTGATCTAACTATGCATGGCATCACTAAAAAAATGACGTTTTCAGTACAAGTAATTGGAGAAGGTAATGACCCTTGGGGAGGTTACAGAATGGGCGCTTTAGTTACCGGGAGTGTTAAGCGCAGCGAATTCGGTATTGATTACTTTATTCCAGGTGTGAGTGACGAAGTTAGTGTTGTTTTCTCTGTGGAAGCAATCCGTCAATAAATGACTGTGAATAGGCCACAAATTGGAGATAAATATGAATGACGCACTTTCTATTCCCTTGAGTTTAGTTGGCCTATCTATCATCTTACCTTTTACCTTAAGCTTAATATTTCAACTTTTGGTAAAAGTAGTACAAACAAAGTACGACTTCCCTCAC
>CAYUZL010000067.1:0-6597 GCA_964449725.1 uncultured Alteromonas sp.
TAATAATCTAGATAAGAAAAAGTAGGAGATAATCCGTCAATGAGTTTATTCGTTCGTAGAACCTTAGTTGCCAGTAGCCTAGCGCTGAGTAGTATGGCTATTTCACTACCGAGCCACTCAGCGTTACCATTTTTCAATACAGCAAAGGGTGAAGTTCCCTCCTTAGCGCCTATGCTTCAAGAAGCAACGCCAGCGGTAGTGAGTATTTCTGTAGAAGGTACGCAAACGTCCAATCAACGTGTTCCAGAGATGTTTCGCTACTTCTTTGGTGCACCGCAAGAACAAGTTCAAGAGCGCCCATTTAAAGGGTTAGGCTCTGGTGTCATCATTGACGCTAAAGAAGGTTACGTTGTTACCAATAGCCACGTTGTCAACAATGCTGATCAAATTACAGTAAAACTGACTGATGGCAGAGAGCTTGTCGCCAAGAAGCTAGGAGTCGATGAGCAAAGTGATATTGCCTTACTTAAAATAGACTCTGATGAATTGGTCGCATTGCCTTTAGCAAACTCTGATGAGATATTAGTCGGTGATTTTGTTGTTGCTATAGGTAACCCATTTGGACTAAATCAAACCGTTACTTCCGGTATTGTTAGTGCACTGGGTCGTTCGGGCTTAAACATAGGTGCATTTGAAAACTTCATTCAAACTGATGCTGCTATAAACCGTGGAAATTCAGGTGGTGCTCTAGTTAATTTACACGGCGAACTTGTTGGTATTAACACCGCAATATTTGGTCCTAATGGTGGTAACGTAGGTATTGGTTTTGCGATTCCAAGTAATATGATGAAGCGTTTGATTGACCAAATTATAGAGTTTGGTGAAGTACGTAGAGGCTTACTTGGTATCGTGGGTAACGATGTTGATGCAGGGCTTGCAGAAGCAATGAATTCTGAAGTTAACAAGGGCGCTTTCGTTAATGAAGTACAACCAGATTCTGCGGCTGATAAAGGCGGTATTGAAGCTGGAGACATTGTCATAGCGGTTAATGGTAGAGCACTTGAGAGCTTCCAAGAACTTAGAGCTAAAATTAGTAGTATGGGGGCCGGAGCCGAAGTAGAACTAACGGTTTTACGCCATGGCAAAAAAGAAAAACTTACTGTAATACTTGATGATGCATCGGATACGGAAGTTACTGCTGCTGACATTTTGCCTGTATTGCAAGGCGCAACATTAGCCCCTGGTCAAGACGTTAGAGGTAATGACGGCGTACAAGTAACTGAAGTGGAAAATAACACGCCTGCAGCTCGATTTGGCTTACAAGCCGATGATGTTATCGTGGCAGTGAACCGCCAACGAGTTAAAACTATTGCTGAGTTTAGGTCGATTGTTGAAGACGCTAATGGCGTAATTGCTATGAACGTTAATCGAGGTAATAAGAGCCTTTATTTAGTTATTCGTTAAATTCTGACTATTGATTTATGTAAAAACGTCAACATTTCGTTGGCGTTTTTTTATGGACATATAGAGATAAGCTCCCTCAGGTGCTATCCTTGGAATATAATCATTAAAAAATTTACCTTGTGAAATCCAGACTATCTTCCACATTTTCTTTTGTTACTCGCTCAGTACTATTAGGGCTAATTGTTGCTGCTATAATTTTAGTTGTGCTGCCTAACCTGCGCACTGGAAATAGTTTGAAAAATGGGTGGTTTTCATCTTCTACCCCACGAGATGGACGTATTAGTTATTACGAAGCACTTAGTCGCTCTGCTCCTGCAGTCGTAAATATATACACTCGCAGTATTATAAATTCTCAAGGCTTATTCGGACGTCAAACACGAGAGAGAACCGATTTAGGCTCTGGCGTGATTATGACGGATAACGGTTATTTACTTACCTGCTATCATGTCGTTGCCAACGCGGATAACATTTCTGTTGTACTGCAAGACAGCCGTGTATTTGAAGCTCAGATGATTGGTTTTGACAGAGCAACAGATTTAGCCGTATTAAAAATTAACAGCAATGACTTACCAACAATTCCCCAAGTTGAATCTACAGACTTGCGCATTGGCGATACGGTTATGGCCATAGGGAACCCTTTCAACTTAGGTCAAACTGTGACTCACGGTATTGTAAGTAGTCCAGGTCGTATTGGTTTATGGAACTTTGTTGATTTTATTCAGACTGACGCAGTACTCAATAATGGTAATTCTGGTGGAGCATTGGTCGACAGCAATGGAATATTAGTAGGGATTACCAATGCGAATTATCAAATTAGCGACAGAAATGGCCGATTGCAAAATGTAGATGGCATCAACTTCGCCGTACCTTATGAAGTTGCCGCTAATGTTATGGGAAAAATAATTACCAACGGTCGTGTAATTCGGGGACAACTTGGTTTTTCTGGTGAAGCATTTCCGAATAGGCCTGGAATAGTCGTCACCGCAGTTGCACAAAATGGTCCAGCTTACATGGCAGGTTTGCGTCCTGACGATATTGTATTGGCGATTGATGGCGTTCGACTTGAAAGTGCCTCTGAAGCATTAAATATGATTGCTGAAACACCGCCTGGCACTCAACTAGAGCTTGAAATCAGCAGAGAAAATGACTTGATCAATATCATTGCTCAAGTCACTGAAGCTGAAGTTTAGTCGCCTTTCACCCTAGAAATACAAGCACCCAAATTATTAAGCTTATCTTCGATAGACTCATAACCTCGGTCTAAATGATAAATACGATTAACATGAGTTTCGCCGCTCGCAACTAAACCTGCAATCACCAAGCTTGCTG
Organism: uncultured Alteromonas sp.; assembly: GCA_964449725.1. Classification (GTDB taxonomy): domain Bacteria; phylum Pseudomonadota; class Gammaproteobacteria; order Enterobacterales; family Alteromonadaceae; genus Alteromonas_F. The sequence continues at coordinate 2,734 of CAYUZL010000067.1, forward strand.
ACGCACGTAAATCCGTTGCCATAACTGGCGCACCATTTAGTTCAGAACTTCCTGGAGAGACAGCGCTATTACCTTCTAGTGCGATACTCGCCCCCATGCGCTGTAGTTCAGGTACATGCATAAAACGATTTTCGAAAATCGTTTCAGTAATCACTCCTGTACCTTTAGCAAGGCAGTTCAAAGCTACAAATTGAGCTTGCATATCCGTAGGAAAACCCGGGTGTGGTGCGGTCTTTAATGTAACAGCGTTGGCTTTCTTCCCTTTCATATCTAGAGAGATCCAATCATCGCCGAATTCAATCGTCGCCCCAGCTTGTTGTAGTTTTGACAACACCGCATCTAAGGTTTCAGGCGCAGCGTATTCACAACGTATACTTCCGCCTGTTACCGCAGCTGCTACTAAAAATGTCCCTGTTTCAATTCTATCGGGTAATACACTATGCTGAGCGCCTGAAAGCGTTTCAACGCCTTCTATATGAATGTTGTCGGTTCCTGCACCTGTTACCTTTGCTCCCATGTTGTTTAAGCATAAAGCTAAATCAACAATTTCAGGTTCTCTCGCCGCATTTTCTAGAATGGTCGTTCCATCTGCCAACGCCGCCGCCATCATAAGGTTTTCAGTCGCGCCTACACTGACAATATCCATGAAGATCCGTGCACCTTTCAAGCGACCGTTAACAGAAGCTCGAATATAGCCTTCATCAACTTCAATATCTGCACCCATCTGTTTTAAACCTTCAAGATGAAGATTGACCGGACGAGCGCCTATTGCACATCCACCTGGCAAAGAGACGTTTGCTTGACCTTGCTTTGCCAGCAAAGGCCCAAGAACTAAAATAGAGGCTCGCATTGTACGCACAAGATCGTAAGGAGCAGTCACACTGTTCAGTGTGTCAGCGGAAATGACTACGGTATTTTTCTCAGGTAAGGATACAGTTACACCTAAATGCTCAAGCAGCGAACAGGTGGTATTTATATCTCTTAATGCGGGTACGTTTGTGAACGTGCATGCTTGATCTGTTAACAAACTCGTCATCAACAAAGGTAAAGCCGCATTTTTTGCGCCGGATATATTCACTGAACCTTTTAGCGGACCACATCCCTTAATTACTAGTTTATCCATTTAACAGGGCCTCGCCTTTAAAGAGGTTCGTGAAACTGGCGCTCTCTTTGCCAGTCATTAACAGTGAATGTTTTTATCGTTATCGCGTGGAGTGTTCCGTCAGCAACTTTTTCAGACAGAGGGCTATAAATGGCTTGCTGTCGCTTAACACGGCTCATTTCAGCAAAAATATCGCTTACCGCGATAATCAAATAGTGTGAACCGTCGCTTTTAACGTGAACTTCTTCGAGGGAAAGCGATTGTGTTACGAGCGCTTTTATTTCTTCGTTGGTCATAATAATTATTTATCACTTGGATATCAGCAAATGATCAACACCGGATAACGCAGCCAGTTGCATTAACTTTTCAGGCGCCGAAGTGAAGCTGATAACTACAGAATCTAGACTGGCATCTTTCTTAAAGTTTAACAGCCAAGCCAGCCCAGCGCTATCTATATGATCAACACCAGACAAATCGAAGTTAACTCCGGTTTCAGTAAGTGACGACCTCGTTGGCTCATCCACCAATAGCCATCCATCAGATTTTAGTGTTTCTAGTGTTAGATCACCCAAGATACTAAAACGTGATGATGTTGCATCAAATTCTGGACTCATAATTATTCGCCTGAAGCACTTTCACCTTCGTCACTATCTAGTTCAAGTGGTTTTTCAATACGTTCATTCATGATACCAATGACTTCATCAATTCCGCCCTTGCGAAGAATTGATTCGAACTCACTGCGTTTACTATCAATTAAGCTAATTCCTTCAGCTACCATATCGTAGGCTTTCCATTTGTTGGTTTTACTGTTTTTTCTTACTTTAAACGCAATTTTTATATCTGGTCTTTCAGAGTCTTTAATGACAGCGCGAACGGTTACCGCTTTTTTACCTTCAATATCGGATGCAGGTTCAAAAACCACTTCTTGATCATCATAATATGACATTGCCCCTGCATAGGTGGTAATAAGGTACTTTCTAAATACTTGAACGTATTCTGATAACTTCTCTTTTGGAACCGAACGAAAATGTTTACCTAATACTTTAAATGCAGCAAACTGGTAATCGATATGAGGCAAAAGCTCCTGTTCCATAATAGTTCGTAACACTTCTGGATTGGCGTCAATTTCTGGTTTTTCATTTTTAATACGTGCAAATGTATTTTCCGCAACATGTTGTACAGTTTCATACGGGTTTTCATTTTTTTCTTGAGCTAGCGCACCCATACTTAATGTAACTGTAAGTACAACTGCCAAAAATCGATTTACCACGTTATTTGTCTCCATTTATTATTCGCCCTTGTCGTTAAACAAGAATTGACCAATAAGGTCTTCAAGCACTAAAGCCGATTTAGTGTCTTGTATAAAATCACCGTCACTCAAGTTATCAATGCCATCGATTGAAAACCCTGGTTGCAACCCAAGGTATTGTTCTCCAAGCAATCCCGCAGTTAGCACAGAAACAGAGCTCGTTTCTGGAAAACCACTATGCTCGGAAGAGATACTCAATTTTACCACCGGTGAAAAATCGTCTTCATCTAAAGAAATTGACAACACACGACCTACAGTTACGCCGCCAACTTTTACAGCAGAACGCGCTCTTAAACTGCCTATATTGTCGAATTTCGCGTATAAAGTATAAGTTTCACCCTCTGTGGACAGGTTTTGGTTTGCTACTCTTAGTGCAAGTAACATAAGTGCCGCCACAGTGAGTAGGACAAAAAAACCAACTAACAGTTCCGCCTTTGCTTTATTCATAATATGAGTCCTATTGTATTCCAAACATAAGTGCTGTAAGTATAAAATCGAGTCCAAGTACTGCTAACGAAGCATATACAACGGTTTGTGTTGTCGCGGCACTGATACCTTCCGACGTGGGCACTGCATCAAATCCTTTAAATATAGCGATCCAAGTTACCACTAGTGCAAACACAATACTTTTAATAACACCATTCATCACGTCAACATTCCACTCTACCGACGCTTGCATTACAGACCAATAACTTCCCGAGTCAACGCCTAGCCAATCTACACCAACTAAATACCCGCCAAGGATCCCAATCGCACTGAAACTAACAGCCAACATGGGCATGGATTACTCCAGCCCAAAAACGTGGAGCGACAACCCGACGTAAAGGATCAACGGCCATCATTTCTAAACTGCTCAATTGCTCTGTCGCTTTCATTAAGCCAATTTCCGCTGTAAGAGCAGAGCCCGCTCTACCCGCAAAGAGCAAAGCGGTAACCACTGGACCAAGCTCTCTTAGCAAAGACAAAGCAACTAATGGACCTAAGCTTCCTTCAGCTCCATAGCCAACGAGTATGGTATAGCCTTGAAGTGCCATGACCATTCCAATGAAAAGCCCAGAAACAATAATGATAAGTAGAGACTGAACACCTACTACATAAATCTGTTTAATGGTAAGACGGATATTTTGCACCGTGGGTAACGCAAACAACGCCCCACCAAGCATTAACCCTGCGCGGCCAATGGTTGCAATGGTTTCAATAACTGACGCACCTACATTTTGAACAAATTTTAACATGTACCGCCACCGCAAAAATCATTATCAATAGGAGCAGATGGATAATGGAAAGGAACGGGACCATCTGCATTAGCATTTAAACATTGCTGAACAAGTCCTGAATCTGATTGTTGAATTTCTTGTGGTGTACCTTCACCAATAATTTTTTGATTTGCCAGAATATAGACATGATCAGCAATGGTAAGGACCTCTGAAACGTCATGAGTAACAACGATACT
>CAYUZL010000068.1:0-3426 GCA_964449725.1 uncultured Alteromonas sp.
GTGCTGGTGGCCAGTGCAATTGCGCTTTTGATATTTGGTGGGCTTGTTGCAGAATCACTCTTCAGTGTCATGGGAAGTTCATTTGAACTATCGCGAGATGAAACCTACGATCCTTTGCATATGTTTCAAGCTCTTCAATATTCTATAGATAAAGTAAAGACGCCCGTCATCATTTTTTTAGTGATTGGAATGGTTGCCGGAGTTTATGGTTCCATTGCATTAGGAGGTTATAACTTCACATGGCAATCTGCTGAGCCTAAGTGGTCTAAATTAAGTCCAGTTGCGGGCTTTAAACGTATGTTTGGCACCAATGGGCTGGTTGAACTTGTTAAATCCATTGCCAAGATTTTGGTCATTGGTGTCGCGACAATTGTTGCTTTATATATGTATCGAAACGAAGCCATACATCTTGATTTAGAGAATTACCCTGCAAATCTATTCCATGCTATTGATATGATTCAGTGGGCATTTTTGATTTTGTGCCTTTCTCTTATTCCGGTTGCTGTTATTGATGTGCCTTATCAAATGCATAAGCACAACGAAGAATTGAAAATGACTAAGCAAGAAGTGAAAGATGAACATAAAAATGCAGATGGTGATCCGCAAACAAAAGGGCGTATTCGTAAACTTCAATATCAAGCTGCCGCAAACAGGATGATGCAAGCGGTTCCTGATGCTGATGTTGTAGTGACAAACCCAACTCACTATTCTGTAGCGTTGAAGTATCAAGACGATGGAGATATGGCACCGGTAGTGGTTGCGAAGGGAGCCGATGAACTCGCCATGCATATTCGCAAAATTGCTACGGCCCATGATGTGCCTTTAATACCATCACCCATGTTGGCTAGGGCCATTTTTTATTCTACTGAAGTGGATCACCCCATACCCCATGGACTGTTTATGGCGGTTGCACAAGTTTTGGCTTATGTGTATCAGTTGAAGCGGTTTAAATCAGGAAAAGGTAAGCGTCCAAGCCCTTTATCAAAAACACTGCCAATCCCGCCAGAATTACGTCGTTAATACATTGGCACAGTAGTTGTAAGGTAAGTTGCAGTGTTGCCTTTTTTGGCGCGAATGATATTTACCTTAGAGGACGAGGCCCGGTGCAATTACCTGCCTATTTTCAAAACTTCAATAAGTCGCAATTCCAAAACATAGCAGGGGGCTTAGGTGCCCCCATCGTGCTTTTGGCTATTATGGGCATGGTTATTCTGCCCATGCCTCCGTTTTTATTGGATGTCCTATTCAGTTTTAATATTGCTTTGTCATTGGTGATTATATTAGTAGCGGTCTTGACTAAAAGGCCGGTAGATTTTGGCATTTTTCCCCTTGTTCTATTAATTGCGACAGTTTTACGCCTAGCTTTGAACGTTGCTTCTACTCGAGTGGTTTTACTGTATGGTCATGAAGGCGGAGCCGCGGCAGGTCAAGTGATTGAAGCCTTTGGTGAAGTGGTAATAGGTGGGAATTATGCTGTCGGTGTGGTCGTTTTCGCAATTTTGCTGATTATCAATTTCAAGGTTGTTACTGCTGGTGCGGGTCGTATTTCTGAAGTGAGTGCTCGTTTTACACTCGATGCGATGCCAGGTAAGCAAATGGCTATCGACGCAGATTTGAATGCGGGGTATATAGACCAAGAAGAAGCTCGGTCACGAAGAGAAGACATTACCACAGAAGCAGATTTTTACGGTTCAATGGATGGTGCGTCAAAGTTTGTGAAAGGCGATGCTATGGCGGGCTTGTTTATTATGTTGATAAACATTGTGGGGGGGGTTATTTATTGGCATTATTCAGCACGACTTACCTTTTGGTCAGGCTATGGAGGTCTACACAATTTTGACCATTGGTGATGGCTTAGTAGCCCAAATACCTTCATTACTCTTATCTGTTGCCACTGCGATTATCGTGACCCGAGAAAATGATTCTCAAGAAATGGGCAATGAAATTCGAGGGCAGCTAGGTAATCAGCAGGCTTTATACATTGCATCAGGTATTTTGTTTGTAATGGGTATTGTTCCAGGTATGCCTCATATTGCCTTTTTAGGTTTTTCGGCGCTTATTGGTGGGCTAGCTTATTTCTCAGCAAGACAAGCAAAAATTAAAGCCGCACAACCAGCTAAACCTGCCACGGTCGATGCAGATAAAGCTGCACCTACAGAAATAAAAGAGCTCGGTTGGGATGATGTTCAACAAGTTGACACTATTGGGCTTGAAGTAGGATATAGACTCATTCCTCTTGTAGATAAGTCTCAAGGTGGTGAGCTGCTAACCAGAATAAAAGGTGTACGTAAAAAGTTATCTCAAGAATTGGGTTTTTTGGTTCCGCCAGTTCATATTAGAGATAATTTAGACCTCGATCCCAATGTTTATACGATCTCGATGTTAGGGGTAAATACTGGGGAAGCACAAATTAGCCACGATGAAGAGCTGGCGATAAACCCTGGTCAGGTATATGGAAGTTTAGATGGGCGTAAAACCACAGATCCTGCTTTCGGACTAGAAGCGGTGTGGATTAAACCAACCAAGCGAGAGCAAGCGCAGACATTGGGGTATACAGTTGTAGATGCGGCCACCGTTGTTGCTACACATTTAAGTCAATTGTTAATGACCAATGCACATCAGTTACTGGGGCATGAAGAGGTTCAGCAACTTCTTGATATATTAGAAAAAACTCATCCAAAATTAGTTGAGGGACTGGTACCGGATATTTTACCTTTGAGTACTGTGGTTAAAGTTTTACAAACACTGCTGTACGAAGGCGTTCCTGTTCGCGATATGCGTACTATAGTTCAAACCTTGTCCGAATACGGGCCAAAGAGTCAAGATCCCGACGTTTTAGTTTCTGCAACACGTATTGCTCTGAAAAAGTTAATTGTGCAAGAAGTCAGTCAGGGCGCGTCAGAAGTGCCTGTTATCACCTTGGCTCCTGAGTTGGAACAGACCTTGCATCAGTCATTACAAGCTGGTGGAGAAAATGGCGCTGGTATTGAACCCGGTTTAGCTGAACGTTTGCAGTCATCGCTACAAGATGTATGTCAGCAGCAAGAATTAGCAGGGGAACCTGCAGTGTTATTAACATCGGGGATGTTACGACCTGTTCTCTCTAGATTCTTGAAAAATGCAGTATCGGGTTTGCACGTTTTATCTTATCAGGAAGTTCCTGAAGATAAACAAATCAAAATTGTCAGTGCTATAGGTAAGTAAGGTGAAATGAAATGAAAATTCGTCGATTTTTTGGTAAAGACATGCGAGAAGCCTTGAGTTTAGTAAAAGATGAACTTGGCCAAGACGCTGTAATTATGTCGAATCGCAAAGTTTCTGATGGTGTTGAGCTTGTTGCTGCCTATGATAAAGAACCTGAGCCAAGCATCAAAACACACACTTCAGCTTCAACGCCGAGTACAAAACCTGTACCAACGTTAAGTG
>CAYUZL010000069.1:0-4320 GCA_964449725.1 uncultured Alteromonas sp.
CAGCATTGCCCCTGAACAATTACTACTCGTAATCTCGGTAAATTGAGCTTGTTCAGCAATAAAAGAAACCAGCTTTGTATTCTCCAACATTGGCTTCATATCGTAAGCGCTTGGAACAATCAGTACCTTTAAGTCTGTCGCTGCACTCAATGTTATGTCAGCGACTACTGTTAGGCCTTCTTCTGATTTTACCAATTTAGTATCGGTAGCAGAAATAATGACAACTTCATAGTCAGAAAACCAAGGGTATTTCGTGGCGGCGCCAAATACTTCAATAGGAGCAGTTACGTCACTTGTTAAAAATCCATCGAACACAACAATACCAATTTTCGACGACGCGCCATATGAGTAACTCGATGTCATCAAATACAAACTCACGGTAAAGAAAATTCCTGATACACGTGTTACCCCGTTAAATTGACTTAAAAACATAGATATTCCTTTTAAATACACTAAAAACACACAGACTATTGATTGATGAGAATTGACTATGACCTATTTTTGGTTCCTTAATAAGATCCAATTGTATATATTTAATAGACCCAATTTGGATAATAATAGAAGCATAACTCGTCACCATGAAAGCCTATGAGCCCTAAACCCCCCAATAGCCAGCGATTTGAATTTGACAGCTTGTTCATTGACCCAAATGCTAAAACACCACTGTTTCGGCAGCTTGAAAGACAACTTCGTACCTCTATTTGGCAAGGACGACTAAAAACAGGAGAACGGTTGCCATCGACTCGAACACTGGCCAAACAGTTAAATGTGGCGCGAAATACGGTAATTAATGCCTACGAACAACTCATTGCTGAGGGATTTCTTATCACTGAAAAAGGCAATGGTACACGAGTGGCCCAAAGCACCGAGCAATTCGATACCCTAACCATTGAAGGTAAACATCTAACCACTGGTAACCCTGCCCAACATTCACTCGCCAAACGTTACTGTGCTCATGCTCGCGTTCATACAGCTGCTGCCAATAGCACGACTATACGGCCATTTAGAGCCCATCGCCCAGATGTAACTATGTTCCCTTCTAATGTATGGGCGCAGCTATCAAGCCGTAGGCTGCGAAATAATTCATCAAATTGGTTATCGAGTGCTTCACCTCAGGGCTATGCGCCATTAAGGGAGGCCATTGCTGATTACCTTGGTGCTGCGCGAAACATAACAACAACCCATAACAACATTATGATCACCTCCGGTGTACAGCAAGGAATTGAGCTATTAGCAAAAATGTTAATAAACTCTGGAGATGTGGTGGTTTTTGAAGATCCCGGGTACACGCCGGCTATGGCAGTATTTGAAATGATGGGAGCAACAATTGTATCTATCCCCGTTGATCAACACGGTATAGATGTTGACAGGTTAACAACTATAAAAGACCCCGTTAGGCTGGTTTATACCACACCTGCAAGCCACTTTCCTTTAAGCATGAGTCTTTCTCAAACAAGACGAAAAAAACTCAGTGAATGGGCGCAACGAAATAACAGCCTAATTATTGAAGACGACTATAACGGTGAATATCGCTACAACGGCAGACACGCAGCAACCCTGTATGAACAATGTGGTAGCCATAACGTTATATATATGAGCACCTTTAGCAAATTACTTTTCCCTAGTCTCAGATTAGGCTTTTTAGTGGTTCCAACACAGTGTATTGAACCGTTAAAAACTCTACGCTGGCTGTTAGACAGGCACTCTCCTATGCTTGAACAAGCTGTATTATCGGACTTTATTAACCAAGGTTATTTTAGTAGCCACCTCCGTAAAATGCGCGCACTATATTCCCAGCGTCAGCAACTATTAGTTAAACAAAGCCAACAGCATCTTGAAGATATTTTGTGGGTCCCTCCACTCGATGGGGGATTACATCTGATTGGCTGGTTGAAAGAAGGTGTTAAAGAAGAAACACTCATAAAAGCAGCTAAAACTGCCGACATCGACCTTGCATCTACGTATCAATACTATCGTTTAGCTGTTCAACGCCCTAGCGTACTAATGGGGTTTGCCGCATATGATGAGCAACAATTGAATCAAAGCGTGTTGGCGTTAAGACATGCTTATGATCGTCTTTGAACGAACACAAGCATGTATCCAGAAAGCAGAACCACTGTCTTATTAAAAGAGTGAATGATACTGTTTCAATAAATAGTCAGTATAAGCAACATCACCACGATAGCGTGCTAAATGCGTGGTGTCTCTGTACATATCAGAAGTGATCTCGACAATATTTTGATGGTTCTTTATTGTCACCCCAGTTGCTAGCTCTATTTGTTTTATCGCCTCTGCTAAGCGCTTTTCTCCCTCTTTTGTGGTGTGGATCCATTTCGAATTTTTGGGTAGAAGTATCACTTCAACATTGTCAGACACAGCTTGAAAATTTTTCACTGTATTAATGAAATGTTCTATCAAAAGAGGCTCAAAATGTAACTCTTCAATATCCGCTGTTCGAATACGACTAAGCCGGTCGTTTTTCATTTGGTTGTCGGTATGTGACACGTCGTAATATTGGTCGATTAGCGCTAAAGATTCATCGGCTCTTTCTTCTCTTGTCAGGCCACCTCCCCGTCGTTGATAGCTCCAATTTGCGTTTTCGTAATTAGGAAATTCTTTATCAAATTGTTCGCGAAGTAGGTTTCTCAGCTTACGACGCTCTGCTACAACACTCTCGTCATCTTTATGAACCTGCCACGGAGGCCCAGGAAATAACTCACGGCCAAAATAGGTCGTTACCATTTCTGCTGAAATGGTATCTCGCAAATACTTTATGGAAAATAAACGCGCCATTCGCGTTAAATCTGAACCCGATTCATCTATGATTTCATTGTCAGTCGCCAATAAGGTTAAATAACCATCTACAACTGGCTTGGATCTGTTCCAACGTGTTTGCGTCGTTTGAAATGGGTTGAATTCAATCATTGCCAGCTTAATTCTGCGATCATTTTCAACCAAAGTGTCGGCAATACGGCGAGAAAGAAAATCTTGAAAATACGGGTTAAGGCCTCCAAAACCATAATTGAAAGACATCACTTCTTTTCCCATATCGGCTAGCTCAGCGTCAAACTTTCGCGGAGAAAATCCTGCTCGCGTCATGGATGAGCCAAAAAAAATCACTAGATCATTAGGCTCTTTTACAATTTTGGAAAGGGCTGCGATAGCTTCACCTACGCGTCCATATACGCCTTGAGATCGAACTTCCATGCTGTCTAACGTCATTCTATTTAATGTTAGTGCCAGAAACATACACACACCAAGAGACGCCACGAGCTTTGCATAAATTTTATGAGATTGCATTGTTGTATTCTCCGGTTGTTTAAAATTGGAAGTAGATAAATTCATTGCTTGGCGCTCCAAAAAATAAGCACACCGCCTGTCCCAGCAGCATTAACAACCAAAATAACCAAGATTTATTTTCTAATTTATCGGCCCCTTTTATGACGTAAAAATCCATAATGTGAACCAACAACACCCAAACACTGGTCATGATGAAAATGGTCATAGCATGGTCACCCATAGCAATAGTTCCGTGCACACTGTGTAAATTTTTAATGATGGTAAGCGCGGAAACTACGTCATTAGCAGCAAAGAAAACCCAACCAATCAGTATTAAATAAAAGGTAATTGCCCATTTAATTAAACGGGTAATTTTGCTATTTGATTGGTTAAACCTTGCAAATATTTTGAGGTTAGAAAAGTAGTGTGTTGCCGTAATCATTACGCCATGAAAAGCCCCCCACGCTAAAAAAGTCCAAGCAGCACCATGCCATAACCCGCCAAGTAGCATGGTTAAAAACACGTTGCGCGTTCGCTTGTTATTTCTATTCCCGCCTAGGGATATATAGAGGTAATCTCGAAGCCATGTGGATAGCGAAATATGCCATCGACGCCAAAAATCTACTGGAGAAACTGCGAAATAAGGAACCCTAAAGTTCAGCGGAATACTGAACCCCAGAAGTAACGCTATGCCTATTGCGATATCCGTATAACCAGAAAAATCCCCGTAAATTTGCCCTGCAAAGGCTAACACCCCTGTCCATAGCTCTAACGTACTCATTGGAACATTAGAGTCAAATACCGATTCTGCAGGAACTGCCAACAAATCCGCACCCGTTTTTTTAATTAGCCCCACAGTAATCAATAAAAAACCGTGTTTAACTGCTCCCCATGTTGGTAATGCGATGTTGTGCATTTGCGGCAAAATGTGGCTAGCACGAAGGATAGGCCCGGCGACTAATTGCGGGAAAAAAGACAACGCAGCAACAAATTCAACTAGGCCTTTGCGAGGTTTCATATCACCTCGGTATATATCTATGG
>CAYUZL010000070.1:0-11582 GCA_964449725.1 uncultured Alteromonas sp.
GGTCCCAAGGGTATGGCTGTTCGCCATTTAAAGTGGTACGCGAGCTGGGTTTAGAACGTCGTGAGACAGTTCGGTCCCTATCTGGTGTGGGCGTTGGATGATTGATGGGAGCTGCTCCTAGTACGAGAGGACCGGAGTGGACGAACCGCTGGTGTTCGGGTTGTTTTGCCAAAGGCATTGCCCGGTAGCTACGTTCGGAACGGATAACCGCTGAAAGCATCTAAGCGGGAAGCCGGCCCAAAGATGAGTCATCCCTCTACGTAAGTAGTGTAAGGGTTGTTTAAGACTAAGACGTTGATAGGCAGGGTGTGGAAGCGTTGTAAGGCGTTAAGCTAACCTGTACTAATTGCCCGAGAGGCTTAACCATACAACGCCAAAGTAGCGTCGAGAGACGTGGTGTTGTGTGAGACATGCTAATCAAATTAAGCGTAGTTAGAGTAGTGAGTTACTTTGATTGACGATGAATATCAGACTTTCCTAAATTGTTAACCCAGTTTATGTCTGGCGACAATAGCGACGTGGTACCACCTGACTCCATTCCGAACTCAGAAGTGAAACACGTTAGCGGCGATGGTAGTGTGGGGTTTCCCCATGTGAGAGTAGCACATCGCCAGACTCCTATTCAGCTCATGAGAGCTACGAGAAAGCCATCCGAAAGGGTGGCTTTTTTTTATGCTTGAAACAAAATCAGAGACTCCATATAAATTAGTGCAGTATTCTGTGCTGTTCACCAGAACTCCCATTCTCTAGAAAGATAAGCTTAAATACCTCAGCTAACGCTGATTCCTTTCTTTGAGTTTAACAAAGTAACATTCAGAAACATTTGTAAGCGTTGAGATTGTTGACATTTTTCTGTCATGGCAATAGATTAGGTTTACTTAACGAGGATCGTTAAGTCGCAGTAGCTTATGACGGAGTACATGTAATGGATAGCCTTTTTTCGCTCTTAGTGAGTTTTCCTACCGCCCCCTATTTTTATTTTTTAATCATATTGCTAGTGTACTGGCTTATCGTTTCTTTTGGTTTGCTTGATATTGAATTGTTTGATCTCGATATTGAATTGGACGCCGAAGACGACCTTGATAGCGGCACTGAGCATTGGCTCAGTAAATTAGGGTTGGATGGTGTACCACTTACTGTGGCCATTACATTTTTAGATATTTACGCTCTCGCATTTACCTATTTAGGGCGAAAATATCTGATGCCTCTCTTTGATGGTTTGCTTACCGCTACAGCGACGGGGGCAGTGGTTGCTGTATTCTCATTGTTACTGGCAATTCCTTTGTCAGCACTGTGTATTAAACCATTAAGGCAAGCTTTTACTACCCATGAAGCTGTGTCTAAACGAGATCTTGTTGGCACTATCTGCACGGTGACTACATCAAGGGTTAATCCAACATTTGGTCAGGCAGAAACCCCTGACGGAATGCTATTAAATATAAGGTCCGCCACCCCAAATTCAATGACTAAAGGATCTAAAGTCGCGCTAATTGAATTTAATAAAGAATCTGATTGCTATTCAGTCGTTACTGAAGAAGAGCTAATGGCCATGGCGTCATCTAGTTAGCACTATATTTTACTATTAGGAGTTTAAGCAATGTCACAGACATTAGTTTTTTGGTTGTCTCTTGCCGGCGGGTTGTTGGTTTTTTTGTTAATCATTTTAACTATGCTTGCGAGGCTGTATAGAAAGGTAGAACAGGGTAAAGCCATGATAGTGAATACTATGCGGGCTGAGCCTAAAGTGACGTTTACCGGTTCAGTTGTGTTACCCGTTTTCCATAAAATGGAAATTATGGAGATTTCATTGAAGACAATTGAAGTGGACAGAAATGGTTCCGATGGTCTGATTTGTAAAGATAATATCCGAGCAGATATCAAAGTGGGCTTCTTTGTACGGGTAAACAAAAACCGAGATGACGTGCTTAAAGTTGCGCAAGCCATAGGGTGTGAGCGAGCGTCTAACATAGAAACCCTTGAAGCCCTATTTAGTGCCAAGTTTTCAGAAGCGCTTAAAACCGTTGGTAAATCCTTAGATTTCGAAGAGCTTTACGCTAAACGGGATAATTTCAGAGATTTGATTATTGACAATATTGGGACTGATCTAAACGGTTATGTTTTGGAAGATGTAGCAATAGATTACTTAGAGCAAACGCCTATTTCTCAGCTTGACCCAAATAATATTTTAGATTCGCAAGGTATTAGGAAAATTACTGAATTAACCGCTGAGCAACATATTCAGACCAATATATTTGAACGCGACGAAGAAATGAAAATTAAGCGTAAAGATGTTGAAACTCGTGAAGCTATATTAGAGCTTGAGCGTCAGCAAGCCGATGCGGAAGCCAAACAAAGCCGTGAAGTCGAAACGGTAAAAGCAAGAGAAGTGGCAGAAACTGAACGGGTACAACATGAAGAAACTTTGAAAGCAGAGCAAGCTCGCGTTCAAGCCGAACAAGAAATCCAAGTTCAAGAACAAAATAAACAGCGAGAAATTGAAGTCGCAGAAAATAATCGACTACGCGCTGTAGCCATCGAAGAAGAACGAGTTGTTAGGGCTAGAGAGCTAGAGCAGATAGACCGTGAGAAAGAAGCATCTTTACAAAAAATTGCGAATGAAAAATTGATTGAACATGAAAAACGGGAAATTGCTGATGTGATCCGTAGCCGTGTTGAAGTAGACAAAACCGTTGCCGAAAAAGAAGAAGAAATTAAAGAGCTTAAAGTTGTTGCTGAAGCTGATCGCAATAAACAAGCACAAGTGATAGCCGCTGAAGCTGAAGCTGAAGAAGCGCTAGTTAAAGATATTAAAGCGGCAGAGGCGGCAGAAAAGTCTGCTGAACATATCGCAAAAGAAAAATCTATTTTGGCACAAGCTGATTTAGAAGTTGCTGAAAAACAAGCAGTAGCAAAACGCAAAGAAGCGGAAGGATTAGAAGCGCTTGCAGCTTCAGATGGTTTAGCCGCTGCTAGAGTCCAAGAAGCACAAGCCAGTGCTGCAGAACAAGAAGGCATGGCTGAGGTTCGAGTGAAAGAAGCAATGGCTGACGCTATTGAAAAATCCGGTGTAGCAGAAGCCGAAGTGGCAGCGAAGAAAGCGGAAGCTGAAGCTCAAGGTATGACTAAAAAGTTTGAAGCGATGGCGACTATGTCTGAACAACAGCGTAGCCATGAAGAGTTTAGAATGAAACTCGATAAAGCCCATGACGAAACTATGGAACAAATACGCACCAACGTTGACATTGCCAAAGAACAATCAGTCGTTCTGGCTCAAGCACTTAAAGAAGCCAATATTGATATTGTGGGTGGAGATACTCGTTATTTCGATTCGTTTGTTAAATCGCTATCGGTGGGTAAATCCATTGATGGAACTGTAGGTAAAAGCGCTATGTTGTCTACTGCCTTTGAGCCTCACATGAACGGCGACGCAAGTCTAGTTGAAGACGTGAAAGAGCTTGTAGCAGGCTTCGGTGACGCCAGTGGTAGCGCCAAAGATACAGCGACAACGGCATTGATCGCCAAATTGTTGAAGGAAGGCAGTGTGGATCCTTCATTACTTGAATTAATTAGTAACGGCTTGAAAGACCTAAAGAAAGATAAGTAGACCCTAGGTAAGCACAACTTTTTAAGGAAAGTAAAATGGCTGATGTAGATCAGGTAGCTTCGGCAGTTGCTGATGGCGGCGCATATGAAGTCATCAAAACGCGTTTGGAAGCACACGCCAAACAACTGAAGTCTGAATTAGACACGTTAAATCAAGCTCGAATTGAAGAGTTTGGTCAGACAAAGTTAGACGTGTGTGGACGTGTTCGTGTGCGTACCGAACACAATTGCATTGCCCGAGATATTGTTCCTGTGGGCGATGCATTGCTGTTTGGTTACAACGTCTACATTGGCTTAAAAAAAGAAACACAAATTAAAGACGTATTCTCTCTGTATCAATTAAAGAGTGAAGGAAACAACTACGAGTTATCGCAAAAAGCACTAACCAAAACATTTTTAGACGACCCTACCTTTAAAAAAGAGTTCGCCGAACTGTATGTATATTACAAAGAAGCCAAGCTTATTCAGTTGAAGGTTCAAGCGGGTATCTTGTTTGCTGTATTTCAAATAGGCCGAAAGATAGATGATGTCAGGGTTTTCCAATGGAAGGTAAACCCTAACGGTGGCGCAGACTATATTGATAATCGTGGAGAAAGAGCAATAAAACACGCTTCTTCTCATGATTTTGTTTGGATGCCTACCAGCCGTGATATGCACGAGTCAGGTAGCCACCCCCATATTAATATTCTCGATAAAGTCTTTATTGAAACTATCGGCGGAAACTTAACGGTTAAAGTTGAAAATAATACCCAAGATGGCTTGGGTATCTATCAAGAACCTGTCGACGATAAAAACCAGTCACTGGCCGATGCAGAGGTAGAATACGCTGAAGTTGGTAGCCTTATTTTAATGCGCGTAGTTCCGTATCGCGAGAAAACCGCCCGTTATCTTATTTTTAATACACGAACCCACGACGTAAAACGCATAGACGCAATAGGGCAAGCCTGTATTACCTTACCTGAAGATCACGGTATCATTTTCCCCGGTGGTTATTATTTAAATAATGGTGAAAGTAAAACTTTTCCTGACCAAATCGATGGCCTTAATTTTAAGCGTAGTATTCGCTCGCCTAATGGCGAAGATGTGTTGTATGTGTTTTATGAGCCTGAGTCGGGTTTGGCAGGCTTATATTCTTACAACTTAATTCGAAAAGAACTACAAAACCCAATTTACGGACACGGATACAGCCTGTTTTCAGATGGCAAAGCGGTTATTTTCAGCTCTGAAGACGAAGCGACTCGGGTTCATCCCATGCAAGTTTGGAAAACGCCTTATTTTAGTGAAGAATTTGTCGCAAATCAGCCAACGTCAGATACGTTTTTTTCCAGAATTGGAAACAAAGAGTTGGTAAGAGGGATCTCTGACTTAACCAGTATTTGCAAAATGGTGGACAATTCTAGTCCAAGTAAAAATTTGTATGAAGATCTGATCAACGTTAGTCGCAGTATGGCTGATAGTTATTACTGGTTAGACTCCGATGAACTAAAAGCCATAGGTGAATTGGTTAAAAATATAACCAGTACGTCTGAATTAGTTATCGATGAGTTCGAAAAAGTTGAGCAAATTAGACGCAAAGCAACAGAAGCGTTGAATGCAGCTAATGAAAAGCATGATGAATTACTGTCGAACATAGATACAAGCCGTTGGGATACCCCAAATCAGTATGTTGAAAAATTAAGCGAACTCAGAAAGCAAAGAGGTCACTTAATAACGCTAAAAGAACAAAGGTACATAGATTTACCGCGCATCGAAAAAATGGATGAAGAACTCAACCACGTTTTCGATACGGTAAGCCAAGCGACAGTGGCGTTCCTTTCTAGCGATGTTGCATTAACCCCGTTTAATCAGCAAATTGAAGAAGCGAATAAGGCCATTGAAGAGGTTGAATCGGTTGTTAGCATTCAGCCTATTAATGACCAATTAGATGGGCTATCTGAAGGGTTAGATTTATTGATTGAGGTCCTGAACGGACTAAAAGTAGAAGACGCTAACGTTCGTACTCAGATTTTAGATGACATATCTGAACTGTATGCAAAAGTGAATCAAGTTAAAGCCAAAGGAAGGCAAAAACGTACCCAACTAGGCTCAGGCGAAGCAAAATCTGAATTTGCTGCACAGTTTAGGCTTTTCTCCCAAAGCATCAACAATGCCCTCTCGGCATCGGATACACCTGAAAAAGCCAATGAACAGCAATCTAGGTTGCTTATACAACTAGAAGAACTGGAATCGAAATTCAGTGAGTACGACGAGTTTTTAAGTGACATTATGGCAAAACGCGAAGAGCTACACAGCGCGTTTGAAAGCCGAAAGCAAACCTTGATGGAAGCGCGCCAACGTCGTTCTCAGAACTTATTTAATGCCGCTGAGCGCATTATTAAAGGCGTGGTACGCAGAGCCGGAGGGTTTAATGATAACGATGAGTTAAATACCTTTTTTGCGTCTGATCCTATGATCATTAAATGTGGTGATTTAGCCACAGAACTCAGAGAAATCGACGATCAAATTAAAGCCGACGACATTTTGTCTCAGCTTAAAGCGGCAAAAGAACAAGCTATTCGCAGCCTACGAGACAAAAATGAGATTTTTGAAGGTGGCGGCAGTGTAATCAAATTGGGTAAACACAAGTTTAGTGTTAACTCGCAAAATTTAGACCTTACCTTAATTGCCAAAGAAGACGGGGTGTATAGACATCTTATTGGTACCGACTACTACGAGAAGTTTGACTCTCAGGTATTAAATGAACTCAAAGCCTATTGGCATCAAGAATTGGTATCTGAAAATGATAAGGTCGCAAGGCTGGAATACCTTGGGTTCTGTATTTTAAGAGATGCTGAAAAAGGGATGAATTCATTGGATATGAATACATTTCGCGCCGCGGTTCAGCAGCCCAGTGAACTTAAAAATTTAGTTCGAAAATATATATCAGAACGTTATCAAGAAGGTTATGAAAAAGGCGTACACGACGCAGATGTGAGCCAATTACTTACTCAATTAGCACCAGTTCACGCTAACGCAGGCGTATTAAAATATGCTCCTAAAGCACGTTCATTGGCTATGTTGTTTTGGCGTTTTAAAGGCTTAGACAAAAAGCAAATCGCGATATGGCAAAGCCAAGCTCAAAGCGCGACCATGTTAGAAAAAACACTTGGGAGCCGTCAGGGATTTGATTCACTTATTGCTGAATTACTGGATTCGTTAAGCCGCTTTAATCAGTTGAATCAGTTAAGTTTCGACCATTCGATTTTATTGCAAAGTGCAGAGTACTTGTGTGCTGAATTGACCCAATTGACGATCTCTTTTGCTGCGAGTCGACCAGCGAGAACATTAGTGAGTAGTTTTGAATCCACACTTGCGGATTTAGGGCATTTAAACGAGTTTGAACAAGCAGTTAAAAACCTGACTTCGCTAACTGACAGCAATAAAGGTGACGGTGTATATCAACAGTGGAACCTTGCTTGTGCTTGGTTAGCTGCGTTAGTTGAGCAATCAGAAAACATCGGGGATGTGCACTATATTCCCGAAGCGGCAGCGCTGATTATCTGCAAAGGGCACCTAAGCGTAACGCCTTTAGATGCAGAGCTTCAGATTAAATTACAAGGGCTTTTAAGCGAACACCCTCGTATTAAACAAGGTGAACTAACCCTTGCACTAGACGAATTTAACGCTCGCTTACAGCGTTTTTGTGAATTGGATGTAGAACAATATCATCAGTACCAACAAACCCGTATTGAACTGATGGCTGAGAGTAAAAAAGAACTCCAATTAGATAGTTACAGTGCTAAGCCACTAAGCTCATTTGTGCGAAACCAACTTATTGATCAAGTTTATTTACCCATAATAGGCGATAACTTAGCGAAACAAATGGGCACAGTGGGTGCGGATAAACGAACGGATTTGATGGGCCTATTGTTGTTAATATCACCACCAGGATACGGCAAGACAACCTTAATGGAATACATTGCTGATAGGTTGGGCTTGGTGTTTATGAAAATAAATTGTCCATCTCTGGGGCACGATGTGACCTCTATTGACCCGGAAAATGCGCCCAACGCAACAGCCAAAAAAGAACTGGAAAAGTTAAATTTAGGGTTGGAAATGGGTAACAATGTCATGTTGTATTTAGATGACATTCAGCATACTCATCCCGAATTTTTGCAGAAGTTTATTGCGTTATGCGATGGTACAAGACGAATCGAAGGTGTTTGGAAAGGGGAAAGCAAAACCTACGATATGAGGGGGAAAAAGTTCTGTGTTGTGATGGCGGGGAACCCTTATACGGAATCTGGCGATGTGTTTACTATTCCCGACATGCTTGCAAACCGTGCTGACATTTATAATTTAGGTGATGTGTTAGGTGGCAAAGAAGAGGTATTTGCACTTAGTTACATAGAGAACTGCTTAACATCGAATTCAGTACTTGCACCTATGGCAGTACGTGAAATGGACGACTTGTACAAACTAGTTGCAATGGCGAAAGGTGAGAATATTCCTAGTAGCGACTTATTTCATCAATACAGCGGGGCTGAATTGAATGAAATAACACAAGTGTTAAAGCACCTATTAGAAATTCAAAAAGTCATTCTTAAAGTGAATCTCGCGTATATTCAATCTGCGGCGACCGCCGATGATTACCGCGTTGAGCCTCCTTTTAAACTTCAAGGTAGTTACCGAAACATGAATAAAATGGCTGAGAAAGTGTCATCAGTCATGAATCATGAAGAGTTAATGAGGTTGATTGGCGATCACTACGTAGGAGAAGCGCAAACGCTGACGTCTGGCGCAGAAGAAAACTTGTTGAAGTTAGGACTTTTGAGAGGCGCGTTAAGTCAGGAAGACACTGAGCGTTGGGAGCATATCTGCTCTAGCTATTCAGCGAAACAACAGCAAGATATTGAGGGCGATCCCAGTACAATTGCTGCACAAAAATTATCTCAGTTAGCTGCAACCTTAGATGTGATAAAAGACGACATGTTGCAGTCTGATACCGGTGATTTGATTCGACCAATCAATCGTGTTGCCGCAGCTATGCACCTGTTAAGCAAGACATGGACAGGAGATACTAGCAAGTAGCACTATGCTAGCGTCTTGTTACTCTGTTAGCGCCGCATAGGCTATCGCAGTCATAATGTTTTTAGATGCATTAAGGTCTTGAAGGCGGCGCTGGGCTATTTTGTCAAACGTTGCTTTTTCGCTTTTAGCAATGGGCTGTGCTTTCGGTAAGGTTACGGTTCTAGGGTTGCGGTGAACACCGTCCACAAGAAATTCATAATGTAGGTGTGCGCCAGTTACCATACCCGTTGAACCTAGATAACCTACAGTTTGACCTTGTTTCACCCAATCGCCTTTTTTCACTGCACGTTTTTTAAAGTGAAGGTATTTCGTGGTGTATTTTTCGCCGTGTTGAATAAAAACGTGATGACCGTTGAATTTGTCATACCCTGCACGAATAACTTTACCATCTCCTGCAGCCATTACTGGAGTGCCGACAGCTGCTACGTAATCGGTTCCTCTATGGGCTTTCCAGCGTTTCTGTACAGGGTGAAAACGTGCTTTTTTGAAGTTTGAACTTACGTACCTAAAATCAACGGGAGCGCGTAAAAAACTTTTACGCATACTACGCCCTTCTGGCGTGTAGTAATTTCCATCTGTGTGCATAACAGCTTGAAAGGTATCACCTTGGTTTATGAACTCTGCTGCGATAATGTCACCATAACCTACGAAGTCACCGTCGATATAATGTTCCTCAAAGACAACATTAAACATATCACCTTTTCTTAGTTCAATCGCAAAGTCGATATCCCAGCCAAATATTCCTGCTAAACGCATAATTAAATTGTCAGTTAATCCGGCTTTGATACCTGCGTTCCAAAAACTACTTTCAATTTGCCCGAACGCAAAGTTACTTCTTACTTCTATCGGGTTTTCGGTTAGCTGTGTTGAGTAGGATTTAAAATCATCTGAGGCGTCGACAAAGAGTGTTTTTGTATTTGAAAGTTCGTATCTGAGGCGCTGCAGTTTACCTTCACTGGATTTAACGTAGTCTAGCTGCTCCCCTGGGCGAATGGTTGTTAGAGATTTAGCAAGCTCGCCAGCTTGAGTTACTAAGTAGGTTTCTTTGGGAGTTAAGCCAGCTCGTTTAAAAATTTTAGCTAGAGTATCACCGGACTTAACAGTAACGTTTTGCCAAACTTCGTCTTGTAATTCTGCGTTTTCATTGTGTTCTTTAAACTGAGAGGTATTGAGAGATACTGGGTATCGAACACCTGAATCTAAAATATGAGAAGTGGAATGGGGAGAAATGTCAGCTGATTGGTTTGGTAATGAAATGAACAACACCATTATTCCGCATAGGCCTGACAGCGCTATTCTATGGGGTTTAGGTAAATTTAAAAACAGCTTAACAATACGCATAATTCTCTCTTATTATTCTACCGCTAAAGAATAAAGCGTTTTTAGCGGTGTTTTCAAGTAAAATGAGTCGAATAGGATCGATTTACTAAAGTGATTTTAGGCGCATCTTATGTAATTCGCTAATCAATTTAGAGTTGTTGATAAATTCATTCTTACCAACTCTAATAAAGCATGTTGCTCTTATTTCGTTGATATACGAGATTATTCGTGTGATGAAACATAAAACTGCTAAAATAGTCAGTGAAATATAAACTGCAATCTTCTTCATTGCCGACTAATGTATATCAAGCAATTAGCCATCAATTGACAATAGTTTTGCTTGTCAAATTAATTGTATTAGGGTGTCTGTTTTTTTTACAGATTTTTAGTCTTAGTAAATGATGTTGAATTAAATCCTTTTTAATTCAATAGATTGTGTATTGGAATGATTTTTGCTTATGGTGGTTGTAGTTATTTCGATTTTTAAATTCTCGATTTGGAAAATATACAAAAGTGAAAAATAGACTTTTAAATTCTATGTTTAGTGTGAGTATGGCTGTCATTCTTGGTGTGGCAACTTCTTTTGCTTATGCAACTGAAAATACATTTGTCACTTACAATCTTATTCTCATACAAGATTATAATTTGTCAGGTGGTGATGTAGAAGGTCAAGCGTTTATTGGTGGTGATTTAAATGCATCAGGTGTCGCAGAATTCGGTAGTCGCTTATCAAATTTAGATACTGCTGTAGATGCAGTAACAATAGCAGGAACGACCAATGCTCAAACGGTTCGAGTTTTAAATGGCAACAATGTTGTCTATAACGACTTACCTAATGGGCGAACAGAAAGTAACACATTTGATGTAAATGGAAATGGGACGATAACACAAGACAGTAGCTTGTCTATCGATGAGTTGGAAACTGAATTAAGGGCGCAAACAGCCTATTTTGAATCGTTAAGCCCAACTGATGGGGCGGTTTTCAATAATGGTAACTTTTCATACTCAGGAAATGAATCTACGGTTGTTTTCGATATTGACGCAGACGATTTGTTTTCGAATAACATAAACGCAAATATTGATTTTAACTCTTTGGATACTGTGATCATCAATGTTAACGCAGATGTAAATGGTGATGACGTAGCTGACGCGATTAGTGTTAATGGTGGAGTTAACCTTAATGGTTTCGGCAATGCCATAGATACGAATGCAGGAACAACAAATGTTGTTTGGAATTTTTATAACGCGACGTCGATTGATTTCAATAACTTGGCTGTACGAGGGGCAGTGCTTGCGCCTTATGCAAATATAACTGGCGGAGCAAGTTTTGATGGAGCTGTAGCAGCATTGTCATATACTGGTGCGAGAGAATTCCATAATTTTGTGTTTGATTTTGATATCCCTGATGATATCAACCCTCCACAAGAAGTTCCAACTCCTAATGTATTTATACTTATGCTAGTTGGCATGATGTATATAGGTCGAAAACGGCGTTATATCTAACGATTTTTTCAGGCACTAAAAGCAATATAAGAAACCGACGAGCTAATATTCGTCGGTTTTTTGTTAATTCGGTATTCTTCCATAGG
>CAYUZL010000071.1:0-5815 GCA_964449725.1 uncultured Alteromonas sp.
ATATTGAAGTGGTAAACTTTCGTCTCGGCAAAATTCTAGAAATCTTTTAAAACATCTTAACGTGGGAATATGATTTTGATATTTCGCAAGAGCTTCAAAACACGCTTGAACTTTTATGGCTCCATATCCCTTTCCGCTCACCATGTTCTTTTTCACGTACGCCCAGTCTTTTCCTAAGCTCTTATGAGATTGACGGTAACGGTCTAGTTTTGTCTTATTGAAAAATTCTTAAAAAAAGACCAGTTTGAGTTATCAATCCCAGAGTTTATAAAACTAATAATAACTGAAACCAACCATCAATTATTGCCCGAAGTCGGCCTCACTCTCTATCTTGACAATTTAAACCTTCACCTGAAAAGATGTTTAACCGCGAGCATGCAAAAATATAGCGGTTTAGTCAGTAATGAAAATATTGAAATACAAGATAAAGAACTGATAAAGCCAGAGCTATTTCCCTCAAAGATTGAGATTTTGAGTGAAAACCTTAAAGAGTGGAACTGTGCGTATCTAAATAGTAGCGCAGATAAAGTAGATGAGCTTAAACTCCAAATTGATATCAAATGGGAACAGGAGATTAAACGCACCTTTGAGACTATTGGTCATCGCATTTGGTCTAAAGACGTCGATGCAATACCGTCATCACATATTAGTCAATTTGCAAATACGCTGATTGATGGTGATCATATTTTCGACTTTTACACCCCCCCCAAACAACGTATTGCATATCTCCATACAGCATTATCAGCAGCATTACTGGCAAATGACCCTATCCAGTGCAGATTATTTTATGATTTAGGTTACGCTTATCGAGAGATTAGTTGCTTTCAACTGGCTCAAAAATATTTTGCTTTATGTCGAAAAGCAGCTCAAAAAGCAGGCATATGGGAAACACCATTATTTGCCGCTTGCCAAATAGCCTTAAATCACCATAGTGACGGGAGTTTGCTCAATATAGTAAATGACAATCGCAGTTTCGAAGAAAGAATTTTTGGTGTTGATGAAAGTCAAAGGTTGAGAAATAGAGCTACGCTTATGCGGTATGATGCCGAAAGCCATGTTGCAAAAGGGCAGTATAAAAAAGCTATAGATCTTTGCGAGCGAGCTAAAGAACTTACAGATGAGTTGGGAGCTGAAAGAGTAACAGCTCATATTCAATGTGCTTGGGGGCAAGCGCTAGTTGGATTGCATGACGATAATGGGGCAGCTAATAAACTAGATAACAGTTTTGTATATGCAGATAATATTGATGATATGAGTCTCAAAGCAAACTCTGCTTATGCTCTTGCAAAATTGTATTTAAAGAAAGGAGATAAGGATACAACAAAGAATTACCTTCGAAGTTTAAAAAATGCCTCATTCGCTAGCGGTGACAATGTAAAGTTTAGATATGCCACTCGTATCATTAAAGCCATCTCCTAAAAATACTCACAATTGATAAAAACGCCCGTCCCTGCGCTCCGCAAGATGTCCCCTTGTCTTACATTCGTGCCTCATTTCAGCCAAGGGGCTATCTTGGCAGCAAACTCCGTTTACGTGCACTTTTGGTTTTTACTAATCTCAATCACGGGATCTCCGTGCTTTCAAGTAAGTAAAAATGTGATGCGAAGCATCAAAAACGTTTGATCGTTTTACCATCAATTAAGAGAGTGTTCCTGCTGCTCTTAATAATCTCATGACCAACCCTGCGCGGATTGGATGGGCGTAAACATTTCAGTGTTTAATCGTGACCACCGTTTCGCCGCTGGATATCGACCAAGGATAATCCTTGGATGATAATCTAGATAAATGTGAATTGCGGCTTTGTGTTGTGAGTCGTCATTAGGTTAAGGGTGGCTAGATGGCCGCTTTGTACGTGAAGCGGTCATTGGCTCCATGAAAAATTGGCGGTGGTAATAAGCGATTATCAGCCAAGCGACGTTACGGAAATAAGCCCCTCACTTTATAATTACTCGTCCTTCTACTTTTGGGTTTAATTGTCTCTGTGCCAACACATACAACATCACTGCATCGGCTATTATGCGCCCATTAGCACGGTGCTCGACTTTCTTAAAGTCGGATAAATAAGCATTGGCTTCGAACTCAGAGGCAACAAAATAATAAATATTCCCTAATTCGATGGGAGATTGAGCAATTTCGATGCTTCCTACAACCATTGTGCTTGGGGTTCGTTTTACTACTAGCTTCATACCAGATATTTGTGGTGTCGGATGCCCCTTTGATAACCATTTATTGAAAAACGACAGTATGTCTTGGCCCGATGCCGACAATAAGACCAGATTGTTGGTAAATGGAAGAGCTTTTATAATATCAAGCCTCGTTAATTGTGTATTTGCTTTATATATTTTATCTGAACGAATAGACTTACTGCCTATCATAGAAAAATGAGGTGAAATGATATCCGGTGAACCAATGCTGTCGTATTCTTTGTAAGCTTCAAGCATTGCATCTGCTATTAGATTACCAAATGCAGACTCTCCGTTTCGGAGAGTGGTTCTAAGCGCATCCATCTCGGATGTTACAACGCCTATTTTGTAATTTGAGAGTCCATTAAAACGAGGAAGCGGAGTTGTCTCCAACAACTCTTTGGCGCTATCGGAAAACTTTATCTTCGCTTCTGCATTTAGAGTTTCAATTGCCCAGCGTCGTAACGATTTTTCATCGTCCGATTTTGAGGGAGTAGACTTTAATATGTCGGTTGCTATTTCAATTAATGTTGTCTGATTTGTACTCTCTTGGATGGTCAAATTGACAAAGTAACCAGTGAGTCCCAATACCAAAGGAACGGCAATTACTGCAAGCCAATTTGCAATGACTTTTGATTTTTCCCAGCTTGACAACTCAGAGGAGTTTCCATTTTGTGAGCGATTGGATAGATTGTCTACCAAGTTAATTAATGACTTTTCTAACTTTTCGTTCATTAACTGCACCAACATTGCATTATTTCGTTCATCTTAACAATAGTATAACGGGCAACATAGGGAGTAAATTAATTCAGCCCTTTTTACTAGAAGACATACTTTATAGGCGCTGAATTGTTGTTGATTTCGTACATGATTATCATTTGATTTAACTAACTGGAATACAGGTTGTAACGAGATCTGTCGAATGTCCGCTCCTTGTCTTTAGCTGTCATTCAATCATTGCATTGTGCAAATTAAATTATTCAAAGCATACATTGCTGATTGAGCTTGTTGTATATTTTGCTTGCTGATTTTTCTATCGGCTAATTTATTAAACAAGTCAATATACAAGCCATGCAGTTCCTTTTTGGTTTTCGCCTGTAAATTAAACTGTGCTGCTAAATCCATAAAACGTTCACCGATTTTTAGGCTCACAACGTCTGTGAACCTTTCCTCGCCCAGCACTGGGAGAGGTTCACGGGCGTTGTGGGTTTGTGAGACAACAAAATGGTGGCAGTTGAGTTTGACGAATATTGAGGTGTAAATTAGATTTAAGGTTCAAGTTAAGCGGGAGTTACGGAACAACAATTCCCACCAATTGCGTATTTCGGTGAAAACATGGGTGGAGATTTTGTCGATGGAAGATGAACAGGCACGTCAGCATGGAAAACGTAAGTTGATTGGCGCTTTTGGTTGTGTAGCGCTTGGCTTGATGTATTTTGAACAAACACTGGAAAAGCTGAGAGCTTAAAGGGGGAAAGCCTTCCCCTCGCGACAACTGCTAACGCATTTTTCACTACCCCTTCTAACGGGAGGTATCCCGTAACGCCCCTTTTAAAATCAAAAGAAGTGAGCAGTCTTGTTTGCTCATAATCAAGATAAATAGTACCCACCGTGTCCTCATGCTTGCGGGCCGCACCACTGAGTACGATTTATCTTGATTATTTCACCCCCGCCTTAGTCGGCCTAGTCGCCAGAGGGATATGCGCAGCGCAAAAGCGCTCGATAACCCTCAAGCTAGATTAGGAAAAACGACTATGAAAATCACAGATGCAGCTAATGTTTTAGGATTAAGTGGAATAGTTACAAAGCAGGATATTAAGAAAGCTTATAAAGCAGCGGCCTTAAAATATCATCCCGATAAAAATCCCGCTGGCGGCGAAATGATGAAAATTATTAATGCGGCCTTTGATGTGCTCAAGGAGTTTGACGGACACATCCCTAGTGATGGGCAAGAAAACAGCACACAACAAGATTACAGCGAGGCTTTAAATATGGCATTGAATGCGATTATTGACTTAGATGACTTAACCATTGAAATCTGTGGCGCATGGTTGTGGGTGTCGGGCGAAACCTTCAAGCATAAAGCGGTGCTTAAAAATACCGGTTTTAAGTTCGCATCAAAAAAGAAGTCTTGGTATTTCCGTCCTGAAAACTGGAAAAGCGCCAGTCGTGGTGAATTCAGTATGGATGATATTCGCAATCAATATGGCAGTGCAGCGCCAAAACGTGCTAACCGAAAATTACTCACGAAAGATAATGCGTAGGAGAGAGCAAATATGGTATCTGCACTTAAACAAATGAGCCTGTTTTGAAAGGCTTATTCATCAAAGAATTGCACAATATCCATTTGACGGTGGGGGATACCGATAATATCGATGGTACTCTCGCGGATAAGATAGAAAATCACATGCTGCCCTTGTACAAAGCAATAATAATCAGGGGCAACATCAGGACGGTGTTTGCCGATACGTGGCTGGGTTGCCAGCCATTCACAGCGATCAAGTACCGCTCTGACATACTTATCGGCTTGTACTTCACTCCAAGTATCGACGGTATAGCGCCAGATATTGTGTAAATCCGCTTTCGCGCAAGGTGTAAGATTAACGTTATGTGTCATTGCGGCCTGACTTGAATTCCGCTAATAACTCATCCGCTGAGGCGTTTACATACTCGCCGTGTTTGGCTTGTGTTTCGCCTTCGCTCAAATGAGAACGCAGCGCAGATAATTTACTTTTTCGCTCTTCTAAATTGCGTAGCGCATCACGTACCACCTCACTGGCTGAGCCATATCGCCCGCTAGAGACTTCATTTTTGATAAACATTTCCCAATGTTCACCCAAGGTTAAACTTGTATTCGCCATATAAACCTCATATTCATAACTATTCATATTGAATATAGCACTTGTATGGTTAACGACCAATGAAAAACAATGCCGTATCAACAGGAATTGTTTTGCTACACAGAGACCAAAAGCCGCAACCAATAATTGTGCATTAATCACTTCTTAACTCATTTTCCATACACTATAACTACCGAATTTGCGCATGTCGCAAATGGTCGGGCGGGACAATAGGGTAAGGGCTAGATGTTAAAGGCATATCAAAGATATCAAACTCAATCCAATTTCAGGGAACCTGAAATTGGATTCTTAAATGCTATAGCATTTAGCGATTTATCAGGAGGACTGTGTTAATGGGCTTTCCTCCTTATGTTGACCATTTTATTACTGCTGTCGACGCAAATGAGCAAGGCAAACTATTTGAACAGCAAATGCAGGCAACGTCGGTTGCTATGGGCACATTAGATGAAAGCCAAGTGTCTGGCATTGTGGCGCGCGCATTAGCGCAGATGAAATCGGGCAGTGATAGCAATGCTAACCAGAAAAAATCAACGCGCGATTTATTGCAACAAATCTTACTCGATTACATTCGTGATATGAACAGAGATATTGCCGCTTTTGAAAAGAATTTTGCGGCACAATTTGGTGACGCATGGCGAGAAGAAATGGCATTGCGCGTATTTGATGAAGATGAAATCCCTAGACAGCGCCTCGATGAAAGCATTGAAGATTACCGCGCCCGTCTCGAAAAAGAATTGGTCGACAAAATGCTCAATCCTGACGGTTCAATCA
>CAYUZL010000072.1:0-4093 GCA_964449725.1 uncultured Alteromonas sp.
ACCGAACTCACTGTGAGTTACTTCCGGGTGAAATTGCACACCATAAAAACGACGGGACTCATCAGCCATTGCCGCATAAGGACACGAAGGGGTTTTAGCAACGGTTTCAAACCCCTTGGGTAATGACGCAACTTTGTCGCCGTGACTCATCCACACGTCTAATTGCGGTTGCCCTGCTTCGCTAAGCTGATCTTTAATATCATCCAGCAAAGTTGATGTATGACAAACATCAATCTGAGCATAGCCAAATTCGCGCTTATCAGAGCCTTGAACTGAGCCACCTAATTGCTCAGCCATGGTTTGCATACCGTAGCAAATACCCAACACAGGAACCCCTGCATTAAATACATAGTCAGGTGCACGAGGTGACTTTGCTTCTGTTACTGACTCAGGCCCGCCAGATAAAATAATGCCATTAGGAGCAAACCCTTTGATTTGCTCTTCAGAAACATCCCACGCCCATAATTCACAATACACACCGATTTCTCTCACTCTACGAGCAATAAGTTGAGTGTACTGAGAACCAAAATCTAAAATAAGAATACGTTGCGAATGGATATTCGAACTCATGATGTTCCTTAATAATTTTAAGAAGAAAATACGGAGGCATTACGCATGCCTCACCAAATTCAAAATGCTAGGGTGACTAGCTCGTACGGTAGTTAGGTGCTTCTTTTGTAATGCTCACATCGTGCACATGAGATTCACCCATACCTGCAGATGTTACTTTTACAAATTTCGCTTTAGTGCCCAAGTCTGCAATGGTTGGACAACCAGTCAATCCCATTGCTGAACGCAAACCACCCATTTGTTGATGGATGATATTCGCAATCGGCCCCTTGTAAGCAACACGACCTTCGATACCTTCAGGGACTAGCTTTTCAGCACTGTTCGGATCTTGGAAGTAACGGTCTGAACTACCGTGGCTTTGATTCATTGCACCCAACGAGCCCATGCCTCGATAAGATTTATAATAACGACCTTGATATAGTTCTACTTCCCCAGGCGCTTCTTCTGTACCCGCTAGCATACTGCCAACCATGACACAGCTTGCTCCAGCAACCAGAGCCTTAGCAATATCGCCTGAGAAACGTATCCCGCCATCAGCAATAACAGGAATACCTGTACCTTCCAAGGCATCAACAGCATCCGCTATAGCTGTAATTTGTGGAACACCACAACCGGTAACAATACGAGTAGTACAAATTGAACCTGGGCCAATGCCTACTTTTACCGCGTCAACACCGGCATCTGCCAATGCTTTTGCACCAGCGCCTGTTGCAACGTTACCCGCAATAATCTGAATATCAGGGAATGCATCACGAATACGTTTTACACTTGCAATTACACCTTCTGAATGGCCGTGACTGGTGTCGATAAGTAAGACGTCTACGCCCGCTTCAACCAATAATTTAATTCTTTCGTCTGTACCTGCGCCAACACCAACTGCCGCGCCTACACGCAAACGACCTAATTCATCTTTACAAGCATTAGGTTTACTTTCCGCTTTTTGAAAATCTTTTACCGTAATCAAGCCAGACAATTTAAATGCGTCGTCAACCACTAGAATTTTTTCAATTCTATGCTCGTGCATTAAATCAAGCACCAAGGCAGAATCCGCGCCTTCTGTTACCGTAACTAAACGTTCTTTAGGTGTCATGACTGTGCTGATTGGTAACTCTAAACGATTTTCAAAACGTAAATCACGGCCAGTTACAATACCAATAAGGTTATTGCTTTTGTCCGTAACAGGAAATCCTGAGTAACCCAAACGTTTGCTAAGAGCTAAAACATCGCCAATTGAAGCGCTGTCTTCAACGGTTACAGGGTCTGATACAACGCCACTTTCGTATTTTTTTACTTTTAACACATGGCTGGCTTGATCTTCAGCTGGCATATTTTTATGGATAAAACCAATACCGCCTTCTTGAGCAAGGGCTATCGCTAAAGGCGCTTCACTTACCGTGTCCATTGCAGCGGACACCATAGGAATATTTAAGCACACCCTACGAGTAAGCTGGGTGTTAAGCTTTGCAGTATGAGGTAAAACAGTAGAGTGGTCTGGAACGAGCAATACGTCATCAAACGTGAGAGCTTCTTGGATTATTCTGAGCATGCAATTACACCTAGCGAGTTAAGACTTAATTGCGGCGCAATTGTAGTGTTTTTTAACTTTAAGGTAAACTGTAATCTTTAGATCTCATTGTGAAAATTTTATGTCTATGTCTTCAGTGCCTCAATCTCGGCATATTTTAACGCCAACCAAGCTAAATAGGTTGGCGAAAACCTTGCTACAAACCGAAATTGGCTTGATTTGGCTTCAAGGTGAAATATCGAATTTTGTCGCGGCAAGTTCTGGTCATTGGTATTTCACGTTGAAAGACAATCGCGCACAAATTCGCGGTGCCATGTTCAAACAAGCAAATCATCGTGTTGCCACCCGTCCTAAAGAAGGCGACAAAGTATTAATTCGCGCAAGTGTCGGTTTGTATGAACCTAGAGGCGACTACCAACTCATTGTTGAGCATTTAGAATTAGATGGCGAAGGCGCGTTAAAACGAGAGCTAGAAATATTAAAACAACAACTGAATCGCGAAGGGTTATTCGATACTGCTAAAAAACGCCCTCTTCCTACTGCAACATCGAAATTAGGTGTCATCACTTCCGCTAGTGGCGCAGCACTGCAAGACGTATTAGCAGTCTTAAAACGAAGAGCGCCAGATATAGAAGTGATTGTCTACCCAACCCTAGTACAGGGCGAACAAGCCCCCGAAGCCATACGCCAAGCACTTCAAATAGCCAATGAACGCGCTGAAGTGGATGTATTATTAATTACTCGAGGAGGAGGTTCACTGGAAGATCTCTGGGCCTTTAACAACGCTGAACTTGCAAGAGATATTGCACAATCAACACTCATCACAGTAAGCGCAGTAGGACACGAGGTCGATGTGACTATTAGCGATTTAGTTGCCGACTTAAGAGCACCCACCCCCTCAGCTGCTGCAGAGCTAATTAGCCCCAATGCTCGAGAACGGGCACAACGTATCGTACAACTTTCTGCTCGCCTTAATCATGCTATTGACCACGTCCTTGAAAAAAAACAAGCACAAAGAGAAGGGCTTAATAAATCCCTAAATGTCATGCACCCTTCCCGCCAGCTTTTACAACATGCTCAACACTTAGATAAGGTAACGGCCCAGTTAAAACAAAACATTCAAGTCTACTTTAGTAAAAAGCACAATCAATACGAAAAGCTGCACCATAGATTAATGCAGATGAGCCCTGAGGCCAAAATACAATTAAATAGCATAAAGCAAGATAACCTAAATCGCCGGCTCACAACTGCATGGGAAGCTCTATACAAACATAAATTAGAGCAACTACAGCGCCAGGCTGGGTATTTAAACGCACTGAGCCCGCTAGCAACCTTGTCTCGGGGTTACTCTATTACGTTGCAAGCAGATCGCGCCGTTACCAAAGCTAAGGACCTTGATTTGTCTGAACCTATGATCACAAAATTTCAAGATGGTGAGGTTGTCAGCATGCCCTTAGCAAACCAGCAAGAGCTAGATACATGAGATATATAGCCATAGGCGTTTTAGTTTTGTCTTTATTCGGTTGCGCTGAGCCCAAACACCGCAACGCCAATGATGAGATTGAAAGTAATGAAATCACGCCAGCACAAAATCCTTTTTTAGGCGTGGATGTATTTGATTTCTATCCCGCATTTATGAGTGAAAAGAGCACCGAAAACTGTGCTAACTCCATAGCGCAGTGTAAAGACGACCCAATCTCGCCTGAACGTTGGAGACACATTTTAAACTCAGCGGTATCCCCTGCCCAAATAAATACATCCGAATACGCAGCAGATTATGAGTTGCTCATTGCCTCACAATTGAGGGAATTTCCTGAAGAGGCAGTATCGAGCCATTTGCTATCCAATGTATTTTCAACAAAAAAAGCCATTCAATCCGCCAGTCTACATACAGAGTTTACCCTTCAATGGAGGGGCTTTCCTCTCAATACCTATAGCACGTCTAACGCTTTAAGCGCAGATAACGAATTTGAAAAAAGTGCGAAAACCATGGTTTAT
>CAYUZL010000073.1:0-4765 GCA_964449725.1 uncultured Alteromonas sp.
GCAATATGGTGCCAGTGAGACAGCCTCGAATATTGCTTATTGGTGGTGAAGGTACATCTGAATATGAAGTTGGTGAAGTTTGGCACTATTTTGATACTCGGGTTGGAATACCTATTACGCTTATTGATCAAGAAGAGTTAGCAAGCGTTAACTTAAGTGAATTTTCACATATTGTTGCGGCAAGTGGTCGTTACCGTGAGTGGGATGAAAGAGCAAATACATCTGTTGGGCAATGGATAGAAAATGGCGGCACCTTAATTGGCCAGAAGTCGGCTATTCGATGGTTTGAAAGCCAAGATTGGCTAGATGCGTCTATATTGCGCACCAGAGATATTGATGCTCAGTTTACTGAAGATGAGCTGGCCTATGCAGATGCTGATAAATTGGCATCTAAAAAGCGTATTTCTGGATCTGCTTATAAGGCGACAGTGGATTTATCTCATCCACTATTTTTTGGCTTGGAAAATAACACCTTACCTTTATTTAAGACATCAAACATGATTGTTGAGCATACTGGTAGTCCATTCGATACTTTAGCTGTCTATGATGATAGTCCGCTAGCGGGCGGGTATACGTCAAAAGAGTTGACCGAGATGATCAGTGGCAGCGCTGCTGTTATCGTACAGAGAAAAGGACGAGGGCGTGTAATCAGCTTTGTTGATAATGTGAATTTCAGAGGCTATTGGTACGGTACGAGTAAGCTAATGGGCAATGCTATTTTTATGTCAAACTTGATGGATTGATATCACCTATTGATGTAATACCCATACACCAAACAGAAATACGTAAGTCAGGATTCTGCTGTCGCAGTGCCTTAATTGCACTGCGCATTGTACTTCCAGTGGTTATCACATCGTCGACTAAGGCAACATGAGTCAATGTTGGTTTACTAACAGAGCAATAAAAGCCATGGTGTTTGTCTATGCGTTTCGTTCTTGATAGGTGGTGTTGGCTTGTTGCGGTTAACCCCACTTTTAGATAGTTATTTAACAGCGGTATATCCAGTTTTTTTCCTAACATTTGAGATAAAATACTAGGTGTGTTGTAGCCTCTGTACATGCTTTTCCACCAACTCGACGGCATAGGTATGATAGCATCTGGTAAATCATGTGTAGGCAATGCATATCGAATAAAGCCGTGAGCTAATAAGCGGCAAAATCCTACTCGTTGTTTAAACTTTATTAAGTGAATTAATGTGTCGATTGGCCACTGATACCAGCCCAGTACATTAAAATCATTTGCGGCAATAATGGTTTGCATGTCGATTAATAAAGGGTGAGATGGCGATGGTGGGGACTTGATTGAGACTACAATATCCTTACTGCACGTGCCACACAGTACAGCGCTACTAAGTTGCTTACACATAATACATGATTGATTTAACACTCAACTTGTCCTAGTCATACAGGAGATTGGATACATTATGGTTCAGGATACACTGGCAAAATCACTGAAAATACACAGCTTCGGATCGGGATCGGATCTGGTGTTACTCCATGGTTGGGGAACGAACTCAGGTGCGTTTAAACAATGGATCGAGCTACTGACATCAGATTATAAAGTTACCTTAATTGATCTTCCCGGTTTTGGTATTAATCATGACGTGTTGCCAGAAACTTATACATTGCAGTCGGTTTGTGACTTGGTCGTACCGGTTGTACCTCGTAATGCTGTTTTATTGGGGTGGAGTTTAGGTGGGTTAGTTGCCCAACAACTAGCAATTAAGCTAGGGGATTTAGTTAAAGGCTTGGTCACAATAGGGTCGTCACCTTGTTTTGTGCAAAAGGCGAATTGGACTGGAATAAAAAGTGAAGTGCTAGGTGCATTTGCGACACAATTAGATACTAGTTACGAAAAGACCTTAGAACGCTTTTTAGCAATACAAGCTATGGGAAGCGACAATGCTAGAGTGGAAGCGCGACTCTTAAAAAAAGCAATCACACAATATCCTTCACCTGCAAGTAAGGCATTACATGGTGGATTAGATATACTTGCAAAGAGTGATTTAAGAAGCGAATTAGAACGTATACCTGTACCAACCCTACGTCTTTATGGTAAACAAGATTCACTTGTTCCAGTGGCTGCTGCTGATGCTATTCAACAGCTTCACTTACAATCAGAAAAAGTTATTTTATCTTCGGCGGCTCATGGGCCATTTATCTCTCATCCAGAACAAACTGCCAACCTTGTGTCTCAATTTGTTAATGACCTAAACAGCAGCAGTTCAACATGACAATGAAAAAAATACTGATCATTTTACTTTTTCTACAAAATAGTTTTTCGGTGTTTGCGTCAGAAGAAAATATCGAGCGTATTGTTACCACGGCAACAAGAACTGATGAGTCAGTAAAGGTTATTCCTTATTCTGTATCAACTATTGATAACGAC
Organism: uncultured Alteromonas sp.; assembly: GCA_964449725.1. Taxonomy (GTDB): domain Bacteria; phylum Pseudomonadota; class Gammaproteobacteria; order Enterobacterales; family Alteromonadaceae; genus Alteromonas_F. The sequence goes on from CAYUZL010000073.1 coordinate 2,389, forward strand.
ACACTTTCAACACTATCTCCTACTCATATTGAAGAAGTCTTACGCACTGTTGCGGGAGCGAATTTCCATCGGGGAAATGGGCAAGAATATTTACCTGCGTTACGGTCGCCTGTTTTTAGCGGTGCAGGTGCATGTGGCGGTATATTAACATTGGAAAATGGCGTGCCTATTCGAGCGCCTGGATTTTGTAATATCAATGAATTGTTTGAAGCGAATACTGAAATTGCCGAGTCGATTGAAATTCTAAAAGGGCCAGGTTCCGCTCATTATGGAAGTAATGCTATTCACGGCGTTATTAATGTTATTACTCCTTCGCCTCAGGTCAACAATAACTATTTGGCTCTGGATCTGGGGAGTTATGGTTACAAGCGAGCAAAATGGTTAACAGCTACGAAAGCCGGTAATGGCGACCTTGGTTTGGGGGTAAGCGTTACTCGCGATTCGGGTTACCGTGATGAAGAAAGCGTAGATATGGAAAAGTTAAATTTACGGTATGACACTTCCTTAGGAAATTGGGATGTTGAAAGTGCGCTGACTTGGATTAACTTAGAGCAGGAAACTGCCGGGTTTGTTGAAGGCTTTGAAGCATATCGAGATGAAGATTTGTCGCAAAGAAATGCGAACCCCGAAGCTTTTAGAGATGCTCGAGCATTGCGTATTCACAGCCGCTTCTCTCGGCCAATTGGCAATAATCAACATCTAATTTTAACCCCCTATTTTCGTGACCAATCAATGACCTTTCGACTTCACTTTTTACCCGGTATTCCGTTGGAAGAAAATAGCCAAATCGGAATTGGGCTTCAGTCGCAATATATTAACGATGTTAGCGAGAATGTATCGGTTAGGTTTGGCGTGGATACTGATTACACCAAGGGAGCGTTAAGGCAAGAACAGTTTGATGCAACACCAGGTTCGGCATTTCTACAAGAGACAGTACCTATTGGTTTGCAATATGACTACGAAGTGAATGCCTTAGTTATTGCCCCTTATGTTCAATTGGAATGGCGTTATTCGAAAGGCAGTGTTCAATTAGGTGTGCGAAGTGAATATACCTCTTATGACTATAACAACCTCACTCTTACGGGTAGAACAAGAGATGATGGTTCGGAATGTGGTTTTGGTGGTTGTAGATATAGTCGGCCGGCTGATAGCAGGGATACCTTTACTACTACATCGCCAAAATTAGGGGCCACATATCAATTGTTAAATAACCTTCAATTGTTTGGCAATATTGCGTTTGGCCATAGAGCCCCTCAAGCTACAGAGTTGTATCGATTACAACGAGATCAAATCGTTGCTGATTTAGACAGTGAAACGGCAAAAAGCATTGAAGTCGGATTGCGCTACTCAGGACAATCGAGTTTTGTTCAGGCTAGCGCTTACGCAATTGACAAAGATAATGTGATTTTTCGAGATAGCGACTTTTTTACTATTAGCGATGGGGCAACAAGGCACAAAGGCGTTGAGTTAGAAGGACAATGGGACATTTATGATAGTTTGAGGTTGAGCGTGGCAGGTACCTACGCAATTCACGAATATTCCAATGACAGATTTTCAGGTGGCATCAATATCAACAATAATGCCATTGATACCGCTCCTCGATGGGTGGGCAATGCTCGATTAGATTGGCAGTTGGCCTCAAAGCTCAATACTAATATTGAATTGCACTGGGTGAGTCGTTATTACACGGACGCAGAAAATCAGAATGACTATGAAGGGCACGAACTCGTCAATTGGCGATTGAGTTGGCATGTAACCAGTCAGCTTTCTTTGGTGAGTAGTGTGGTTAATGTGTTTGATCGTCGCTATGCGGAAAGAGCGGATTTTACGAGTTTTACAGCCGACCGTTTTTTCCCTGGCAAGCCTAGAACTTATTGGTTGATGGTAAAGTACAGCTATTAAATAAAAATAATTGATATACGCAAGGCGATAGGTTGGCGAAATCTCAATTCATCTGCCATGCTATTCAATTAAGTATAAATATGTGTTTTCGGAGATCGGCAATGCTAGTGTTGAAATCGTCACTTGACCAAACGAAACAAGAGCTGAGTGCGCAACAAAATTTAAATCAAGATTTACAAGCCAAAATTCGCAGCCTTGAATCAGAAAATCAAGCTTTGGAGAAAGCGCTAGCTAAAGAAGAATCTGATCAAAATACCTTTGATAGAAACCCAATTCTCGACAATTTATTAGATTCTCTTTCTCAAATTCAAAGTATGAGAGAGTCGATGAACCTAACATACGAGAGTTTGGATTCTGGAAATGATTCTGAAAATGACATTAGTGGTTTATTTTCGCAGTCAGGTTCTTCACTGCAAGAAATCATAAAAAACATGGAGCAGCTAAGTTCTAGAATGTCTCATATGAGCGATAGTAT
>CAYUZL010000074.1:0-6597 GCA_964449725.1 uncultured Alteromonas sp.
GTGTAAACATTGCGTTAGGTATTTCACCTATTTCTCCATAACCTTCTACACATTGCTGATCAGATGGCGTTTGTACATTGCTATACATAGACGTTGGATACGCACTAGGTTGTACCAAAACAACGTCCACGCCAAACGAAGAAAGCTCATAGCGGTAACTATCGGTAAGCGCTTCAAGGGCGAACTTACTTGCGCCATATAGCCCAAAAAACGGAAAGGTAACGCGACCTAAAATAGATCCTATATTGATAACCAAGCCATTACCTCGCTCTCGCATAGCAGGTAATACTGCACGGCTTAGTCGCTGCACGCCAAGCACGTTGACGTCGAATAAGGCTTGCACTTGAGAGTCAGTAAAGGCTTCAGATACACCTGCTGACGCAAAACCTGCATTGTTGATCAATACATCTATTTTTCCCACTTGTTCGTTAATATGGCTTACAGCTCGTAACACAGAATCGTTGTCTGTCACATCTAATTCAATAACCGTAATTCCTTTAGATTCAAGTTTTTCGGCATGTACTCGGTTACGTCCACTAGGCTCTCGCATTGATGCATATACGGTATTACCTTGTGCCGATAATGTAAGTGCCATTAAATGACCAAAGCCTGTAGACGTACCTGTAATTAAAATAGTTTTAGACATAAATCTTTCCTCATCGTTGTAGTTAAAATTAAAGAAAATGGAACGATGGCTAGAATACTTAATTAAAATTTGATAAAAACAGTTACAAAACCAAATCACTTATGCAATTTTCGCAAAAATGAAAGATTTAGTCTCAATATCGTTATTCGTCCGAGCGGTTCAATTAGGAAGCTTATCTGCAGTAGCTCGAGAAACGGGCACCTTACCCTCATCTGTTTCTAGGCATATAGCTGCATTAGAAACCCACTTAGGCTCGAGGCTATTTCAACGCACAACACGTAGGCAGTCGTTGACAGAGGCAGGGGCTGTATTCTACGACTATGCGTTGCGCCTGACTCAAGAGCTGGAAGAAGCCAAACAGGCAGTAAGTCGTTTGAGTAATACTGTTACTGGAACATTAAACGTAGGGATGGAAGCGGACTTCTCCCGCGTATTTCTAGCTCCGTTACTACCTGAATTTTTTACTCGGTATCCAGGCATAAACCTACACATTGATTTAAATAGTAAATTGCAGGACTTGGTTGCAACAGGAACAGATGTTGTCATTAGGATGGGGTATTTGTCAGATTCCAGCTTAATCGCACGAAAAATAGCCATGAGTCGTTCTGTAATCTGTTGCTCACCTCAATACATTACAACCCATACAAAACCTGTAATGCCAGAGCACTTAAGTCACTTAAATTGTATGTCGTTCAAAATACAAGCAGGATTAAACACATGGCGTTTTAAACAACAAGATGACGTTATTGACATAAGTATTAAGGGGCAGCTTAATGTAAATAGCTTAGGTTTTTTAAAGCAAATGGCACTAGCACATCAAGGAGTCGCTATGATGCCTTTGTGGATGGTAAAAAAAGAACTCGCATCAGGTGAGCTAATCTCGTTGCTCAGCGAATTTGAATTGGTTCCAAATGCAACGCCCATTCACGCTCTTTTTCCTAGCAGCAGTATGCTTGCTCCAAAAGTTAGAGTATTTGTAGACTACCTAGTAGAAAAGCTATCCACTTACCCGTTAACCGAATAGCGTTTAGAAGTATAAAGCAGCGTCAACTACTATAATCAACGCTGAGTGCATTTTAGCATTTTTTCTACTAAGGCTGATAAGGAAGAGATGATTGATGCAAGATGATACGTACTTTCTCATCCTCACAGGCTTTAAAGACAAAGCTTTTGTTAACAAATATATGGCTGTCGTCTTCGCCAATAAAGTGTACGTTACATTGCACAATTGCCAAATCACCATGCAAGATAAAATCTTCTTTGCTGTACCACACTTTCACCCAAGGTTTTAACTTGAACCCTTTATCATCTGGAAAATCCATATTACCACCAACGAAATAAGACAATGCGCCCTCTTTTGTTGGACGGAAGGTTTGTGGCCCGAACGCTAAGGTAGGCTTAAACAATACATGACCATTGTCATAATCGTAATTTTCAGATAAAACCTGAAGAGAAAACGCTTGGGTATCTCCTCCTTCGGCATGAACTTTTCCAACCTGAATTACGTTGTCGCACCACGTTTGTAGTGCTGTGTACACCATTTCTTTAGTAAACATAAGGTAAACATTGCTCCTGTATGGTTGTGGATGTAATAAGCCATAAAACCCTATGACAATAACGTTTTATTTACAAATAAAACAATAACTACATGATATAACATATCACCTAAGGATGTTTACGTTTTGTCGGTGTAAAACAATGAAATATAAATGGCAACTTTATTACACTCTCGATATATCAAAAGGCAATACATCCCGAATATGTGATGCGTTTACAATAAGCATCAATAAGCGATCAATCCCTAAAGCCACACCAGAACAATCGGGTAATCCAGCATCTAATGCCCTTAATAAATGCTGATCAATAGGTTTGGTGGGAAGGTTTAATACACTTCGCTTTGTATTGTCACGTTCAAATCGAGCTGCTTGCTCATTTGCATCAGACAATTCGTGAAATCCATTGGCAAGCTCAATTCCTTTAAAATACACTTCAAAACGGTTAGCTACACGGTTATCAAAGCTATTAATACGAGCAAGAGACGCCTGAGATGCAGGAAAATGAGTCACAATCACAGGGGAGTGGTTTGCAAAGCTTCGTTCAATGCAATGAGAGAACAAAACGTTTAGTAAGTCATCTTTATCTAAGGCTTCAAGCCCATTGTGTAAATCAATCCCTTTTAATTTAATTGCGTTTATAAGCTCGTCTATTGTCGCCGTTAACGGGTCGATATTCATATGCTGCAGAAAAACATCTTGATAGCTGTATTGACTGACGTTCTCAATATTTAACGTCATCTTTAGTAAGTCTGAGACTTCATCAATCAACATTTGCATATCGAAGCCGCTACGATACCACTCTAACATGGTAAATTCAGGGTTGTGATTACTGCCTGCACCTTCATGGCGAAACGCAGGACCAATAGAGTAAATATGCTCACACCCCGCTGCCAGCAGGCGCTTCATGGCGTATTCAGGTGATGATTGTAAATACAGAGTTTGCTCGCCAGATTGAGCGCTAAACTTAAACTGAGTAGAGAAATTATCGATAAAGGGATCGGTAACCCCCGCACTGGCTAAAACAGGTGCACTAATTTCTAGTACGTCTCTTAATTCAAAAAAACGGCGCAATTGAGACAACAATTGCGCCCTTTTTTTTAACTGTTCAATTGACGCCGAAGGACACCAATTATTTTTGTGCACGTGACGCGTATTCGCCGCTACGTGTATCTACTTTAATGACTTCACCTGTTTGTACAAACAAAGGCACACGCACTACAGCGCCTGTAGACAAAGTAGCAGGTTTACCACCAGTCCCCGCGGTATCGCCTTTTAGACCAGGATCAGTTTCAGTGATTTCTAATTCAACAAAATTAGGAGGAGTGACAACAATAGGTGAACCATTCCACAGTGTTAGCGTACACACGTCGTTTTCAGCTAACCATTTAATGCTCTCGCCTACTGCTTTTTCATCAGCGGCAATTTGTTCGAATGTTTCGTTATTCATAAAGTGATAGAATTCACCGTCTGTATAGAGATACGCTAATTCGGTGTCCATAACATCAGCACCTTCTACTGAGTCGCCAGAACGAAACGTTTTCTCTAACACTTTACCGGAAATAAGTTTGCGAATTTTAACTCGGTTAAACGCTTGGCCTTTACCAGGTTTAACATATTCATTTTCTAGAATATTACAGGGTTCGCCGTCTAGCATAATTTTTAAACCGGCTTTAAATTCGTTGGTGCTAAAGTTCGCCATAGTATCTCAAACAAAGGTTATAAATAAATTGGTACAAATAATACCGAAAAAATTGCTACAAGTAGAGCCTCATTGGCAAAAAGAATTGGCCACGGGCTTCAATGATCCTATTGCGTTACTTGAACACCTAAAAATCGACAGCTCAAATTTAGAAAAAGATGCCCAAGCGCGTCGCCTTTTTCCTATGCGTGTTCCCCGCGCATTTGTTGCAAAAATGGAAATGGGAAATATCGACGATCCCTTATTACAGCAAGTACTTCCTAACCGCCAAGAATTTATTGCTGAATCGGGCTTTTCAACCGACCCTTTAGAAGAACACGATACCGCGGGAAAAGGCTTGCTGCACAAATATAAATCGCGGGTGTTACTGATTGTTCGCGGCGGCTGTGCGATCAATTGCCGTTATTGTTTTCGTCGACATTTTCCATATCAAGATAACGCTGTAAGCAAACGAGAATGGCAAGAAGCACTAAATTACATAGACACCCATCCAGAAGTCGAAGAAGTGATTTTTTCTGGTGGCGATCCACTAATGGCTAAAGATGATTTTTTAGCTTGGTTAGCTGACGCTATTTGCCAACGTCCGCAAATAAAACGATTGCGTATTCACACTCGGTTACCCGTAGTTTTACCCAACCGTATTGATAGTGAATTTCTAGCGTGGTTTGGCGCATTACCTATTCAAAAGGTAATGATTTTACACATCAATCATGCAAACGAAATGGACGATGCCCTTAAACAAAAATGTAAACGTTTGAAAGACAATGGCGTAGTGTTATTTAATCAGGCGGTATTACTCGCGGGTATTAACGATACGGCTGACGCACAAATTGCATTAAACGAAGCTGTATTTGACGCAGGTATTCAACCCTATTATTTATATATGCTAGACAAGGTACAAGGTGCCCATCACTTTCTAGTGAGCGACGCGAAAGCGCGGAACATAATGAAACAAGTCATCGAACGTCAACCCGGCTTTTTGGTTCCCAAACTCGTTAGAGAAATTGGTGGCCAAGCAGGGAAGACACCCGTTGACTTACTTATGCACCCATAAGCCCCAAACTAAGCAAAGGTATCTACAGCATTTCCTCGGCTTGGGTCCGATGAGGGAGCTGCTGAGTCAGACGCTGACTCCAATAACTCAATCGCCGCTTGCCCTTCTTGTTCTTGTTGGCCTTGGGCCAAACGAAGAGAGGCAATTTCAAGAGAAGCGGTTGCACCGCCTACTGATTCGATAGCCATATCGAGTCCTCATTTACTTGTAGCTTAGGTTAAAAACAGGCAAAATCGCCCGCAACAAGTATTATCGGCATCAACTCTAATAACTTTAAGGTTTTTTATGCAGCAAGTGCATCAACACATTCAGGCTACACTGAAAGATATTTACAGAAAGGCCATCGACGCTGATGCAAATTTAACTGCATTACAACAACAGAACAAAGGCAATTTTAACGCTATTTTTAATGCTGACTCTGGTTTTAAAGCCAATTCAAAGCGCTTTTTACCCTATGTAGAAGAACTCACAACGGAATTTGAAACACTACAAACTTTAGATGATGACGCATTAAAACAGCGGTTGCCAAGCTTTATTGCACAGTTAGAATTGATGTTAACCACCCTAGTACAATTTCATTCTGCTAAAAACTAATTGATGAAAAGCAATGTGACTATGTGTAAAATCTTTTTAACTATAGTTAGTACCGCTCCACCTTCTCTAAACTAGCACTTAGAATACGACACGAGACACTCCTATATGACACGTGTCGTTTTAAGCGTTATTCAAAATATTGACATAATTTCCGACGGTATTCGCAACAACTTAGGCATCAAATGAAAGTTCACGAGACGTTGGAATCGATGCTCGCCACCTAAAAGAATAATAGCAACGTAAATTCTGCTATATAGGTTCACATTAGAATTGATACCTGATAGAACCATATACACCGTCGAAGGTAAATTCGGCATTATCTTGTTCTGTTGAAACTACTTGGTAACCAATGCCTAGCCCAATACCACTATTAAAGATAATACCGTACTCAATACCAAACTGCGACGCGAACTCAGATTGAGAGATTGTGTCGGTTGTCCCCTCAAGGGAATAGTCGATATCCATTTCTCCAAAACCTAACGTTAAAGACAGGTAATACTCGCCATAGTTTTTTGATACAACATACTTAGGCCGAAAATTCAAAAAATAGGCTTGCCCGTCCGAAACAACGAGTGGCTCCGATTCAATACTGTTGAAAGTGCGATATTCAATGTCAGTATCAAGTCTAAAATCGTTGTTAAAGGAAAACTGATAACCGACAAATACGCTAGTTGCGATATCTGACGTTTCTGCAGTTGCTTCGAATGTTAACTCGCCAATATCGAGTTCTGCATCAGGCGAACTAATATTCGCACCTAAATAAAATCCTTTTGATATCCCATTACTATCTTTGGCACTCACTGATGTAGCTAAACAACCAAATACTATTGTGATACATATGACAAACAAACGTCCTTCCATACTCGAGTCCTTTTTAATAAACACAACATTTAATTGACTAAAAAACATAATAGCCATGCTTTTCAAAACTTTAGACAGTTTAGATTATTCTTTGTTCCTCTTTTTTTTGAATTTTTTAAGGCGCAACGGTACGATTTAACTAGACAAATATATTGGGTGAAAACAATACACTTTACGTACACCAGAT
>CAYUZL010000075.1:0-5601 GCA_964449725.1 uncultured Alteromonas sp.
CCATAAATGCTGTGGCGGAAATTTGCAGTAACGCCGCCGCACATACAGTGATGATAAATAACAGACTAAAATGGGGAACCTCTTGAGGTGAAAACCAATTTAATACGAGCAGATATACCAATGCCATAGGAGGTGCAAATAAAAACCGAGCTAAGGTAACACCTGCGGTACTGACATTATTACTTAACTGGCTTTGCAGCGCATTACGAAAGGTTTGCATAACAACCGCGCCAAGAGTAAAGAAAATCCAGCTCAAAATCGGCCTTTGATATAAATCATTCGATGAATAGAGGTTCCAATTATCAAGGCCTCGGAGTTATTATCAAGTTATTAGTGTCAAACAATGAGAAATGATGATGGACAAGTTTATGTTAGCGGCAATAGAGGAAGCTAAAAAAGGCCTTGATGAAGGCGGTATCCCTATTGGTTCGGTTTTGGTTCACGATGGAAAAATTATTGGACGAGGTCATAATCGCCGCGTACAAAGCGGAAGCCCAACATTACACGGAGAAATGGATGCACTGGAAAATGCGGGTCGTCAACCTGCCAGTGTTTATCAAAATTCTGTTATCTATACTACGTTATCGCCTTGCTCTATGTGCACTGGCGCTATTTTGTTATATGGCATCCCAAAAGTTGTTATTGGTGAAAACACGACCTTTATGGGCGAAGAAACCTTGCTTGAATCTCGTGGAGTAGAGCTGGAGAGACTTGATGACAGCACATGCAAGCAATTAATGGATGATTTTATTGCAGCTAAGCCTGAGCTGTGGAACGAAGATATAGGAACAGAATAAATCATGACTAAACGTATATTAGCGGCATTGCAAATTGGTTCAGATAGCGCAGGCACAGCGGCAACATTAGATAAAATATTGTCCTTTGAGCAACAAATAAAAGACAGTAACTGTGATTTAATTGTTTTGCCTGAGGCGCTACTGGGAGGGTACCCCAAAGGGTCTGATTTTGGTACGCGCTTAGGCTATCGCACAGACCAAGGCCGTGAAGACTACTTAGAATATTGGCAGCAAGCCGTAGATATCGACGGACCAGAAATACAAGCTTTAAAAGAGTTAGCCGCAAGAAATAACACGGCCATGGTTGTTGGGGTCATTGAACGAGCAGAAGGAAAAGGCGCAACCTTATATTGTACGGCTGTGTTTATTGGCGCAGACGGCACTTATTTAGGCAAACATCGAAAGTTAATGCCAACGGCCTTAGAAAGGCTAATTTGGGCCCAAGGTGATGGTTCCACGTTACCGGTTATTAATACACCTGTGGGTAATATTGGTGCAGCGATATGCTGGGAAAATTACATGCCGTTACTGCGCACAACGCTTTACGCAAAAGGCATTGATATTTGGTGTGCTCCCACTGTAGATGACAGACCTATTTGGCAATCCAGCATGAGCCATATTGCCTATGAAGCGAGAAGCTTCTTAGTGAGTGCGTGTCAATATCAAGGGTATCCTGAAAACCACAGCCAAAGAGACAGTCAATGGCCACAAGGTAAACCGCTTATTCGAGGCGGAACTGTGATCATGAACCCTATGGGCGAAGTGCTTGCTGGACCTATCTATGAAAAAGAAGGAGTGATTTCTGCAACTGTTGATATGCAAGACATTATCAAAGCGAGATACGACATGGATGCAACGGGACATTATGCCCGTCCAGATGTGTTTTCGCTGCAAGTTGATGAGACCGAAAGAGCGCCATATTCTTCCTTTATTAAGACTTCAGCATCGAATACGTAATTTTATCTATGATCGGCCGCAAAATTCACCTATACTATGCGGCTCTTTTTTTAACCAAGTTTTATGCTGGAGTAAGCAATGGCACGAGTCACAGTTGAAGATGCTGTAGATCAGGTAGGCAATCGTTTCGATTTGGTTTTGGTTGCAGCTCGTCGTGCGCGCCAATTGGCCACCGAAGGGAAAGAACCTAAGGTCGATATGGGTAACGATAAACCTACGGTAACGGCGCTAAGAGAAATAGAACAAGGCTTGGTTGACGCTGAATCTATTGAACAAGATGAAATTCGCGATCAACAGCAACAAGAAGAAGCGAGTTTTGCTTCTGTTGCAAACATCCTATCTGAATAAAAATTCAGCACGCACAGTCAAATTTCACCTGACTGTGCGAATTCCATTGGTAAACAAGCGCTATTCCTCGTATTCTATTAGTGTGTTTAACAACTAATTTATTTACGTGTATCTATTTGAAGGCCTAAAGCAAAAAGTATCTGCATATTTACCTGAAGACAAAGTTCAGCAGGTACAAGACGCCTATGTCTTGGCTAAAGATGCACACGACGGCCAAATGCGTTCGAGTGGCGATCCGTATATTACGCACCCTGTTGCAGTTGCAAGCTTATTAGCTGACATGCATTTAGACCATGAAACTATCATGGCAGCCTTGCTGCACGACGTAATAGAAGACACTGATTACAGCGAAGATGACCTAGCAAAAGCGTTTGGTAGACCTGTTGCCGAAATCGTTGAAGGCGTAAGTAAACTAGAAAAAATTGCTTTTTCTAATAAACAAGAAGCCCAAGCAGAAAATTTTCGCAAAATGATGATGGCGATGGTCCAAGATATTCGCGTCATTTTGGTTAAGCTCGCTGATCGTACTCATAATATGCGAACGCTAGGGTCTTTGCGACCAGATAAACGCCGGCGCATTGCGTTAGAAACGCTAGAAATCTATGCACCTATTGCTCATAGGTTAGGTATTCACGAAATAAAAAATGAGCTGGAAAATCTGGGCTTTGAAGCCATGTATCCCATGCGCCATCGAGCTCTTAAATCCGCGGTAAAACAAGCCCGTGGTAATCGCAAAGAAATTGTAGATAACATTCGCACTGAATTGGTCACCCGATTGGAATCGTTAGGGATAAAAGCTCAAGTTAAAGGGCGAGAAAAACACCTTTACTCTATTTATTTAAAAATGCGTAACAAGGAATTGTCTTTTAATGAAGTAATGGACATTTATGCGTTCCGCATTGTGGTTGACAATCTAGACAGCTGTTATCGATCGCTAGGTGCAATGCACGGGCTTTATAAACCCATTGAAAATAGATTCAAAGATTACATTGCTATTCCAAGATTAAACGGTTACCAATCGCTTCATACTTCATTGGTTGGTCCTCATGGTATTCCGGTGGAAATTCAAATTCGCACAGAAGCGATGGACGAAATGGCTGACAAAGGTGTTGCAGCACATTGGCAATACAAAGAACAAGACGACGCCAACACTACAGCGCAAAGCCGAACCCGTAAATGGATGCAGTCTTTATTAGAATTGCAACAAAGTGCGTCGTCATCGTTTGAATTTATTGAAAGCGTAAAAACCGATCTGTTTCCCAATGAAATTTATGTGTTCACGCCAGAAGGGCGGATCATTGAATTACCGGTAGGCGCTACCGCGGTTGATTTTGCCTATGCTGTGCATAGTGATATTGGAAATACCTGTGTTGGAGTAAGAGTAGAACGTAAAAACTCGAGCTTGAATGCATCACTAGATAACGGTAAAACAATAGAAATCATTACCTCGCCAAGGGCTAAACCTAATGCGAATTGGTTGAATTTTGTTGTCACGTCGAGAGCACGTACACATATTCGTCAGTACCTGAAGAAACAACGGGGCAAAGAAGCCGTTAACTTAGGCAATCGTTTATTACGTCATGCACTCGGTATAGTGAAGCTAGACGAAATACCACAAAGTGAAATAGACAGAGTGGTGAAAGAGACCAAACATGACGACTTTGAGCACTTGCTTAACGACATCGGTTTAGGCAATGAGTTAAGTGCCATTGTTGCTCGTCGTTTACTAGGTGAAAAAGCAGAAATACCAGAGAGAAAAGGCCATGTAGCCATTAAAGGAACCGAGGGTTTGTTGGTTACCTATTCTCGTTGTTGTCACCCTATTCCCGATGACGAAATTGTTGCTGTACTTAGCCCTGGTCGCGGTATGGCTATTCACCAAATTGGCTGTAACAATATTCGAAAACTCTCCAAAGAAGAGCCTCAGCGTGTATTACCTATGGTGTGGGACGACAATCCTCAAGGTGAATTTAAAGCCTCTGTTCGCATAGAGTTGATTAATCACCAAGGCACTTTGGCAACGCTGACAAATGCGATTTCTTCAATGGAATCAAATATTATTAACCTTCAAACTGATGAAAAAGAAAGTAATATCTATTTTGTCGATATGGAACTTACAACGTTTAACCGCATACATTTAGCGAGAATTACAAAACGTATCCGCACTATGCCTGAGGTGCAAAAAGTATCTCGCCATAGCAAAACCCGAACAAACTAAACTATTTAAGGTTCATTATGTCTAAGTCTATTATTCAAACTGACTCGGCACCTGCTGCTATTGGAACATATAGCCAAGCCGTAAAAGCTGGCACTACTGTTTATCTTTCTGGTCAAATCCCTTTAGTACCTGAAACAATGGAAATGGTAAGCGACGACTTCGCGGAACAAACTAAGCAGGTGTTTGAAAACATTAATGCGGTATGCACTGCTGCTGGCGGTACTATGCGCGACTTAGTTAAAATTAATATCTACTTAACTGACTTATCGAATTTTGCCACTGTGAATGAAGTTATGGCGACATACTTCTCTCAGCCTTATCCAGCTCGTGCGGCTTTGGGGATCAGTGAGTTGCCTAGAGGGGCGCAAGTAGAAATTGACGGCGTAATGGAATTACCCGAGTAACTAAACGATGTCGCCAGAACGGAATGCCAAAATTCGATCCATGTTGGCAAAACGACAAACTGATTTAACGGTATGTCTAGAAAACGTGCATAAACCTCACAATATGTCTGCCGTTGTACGCACCTGTGATGCCATAGGCGTGCACAAGGTTCACGCTGTTTGGGATGAAAAATACCAACTACCTGGTGATATTGCTATGGGTAGTCAGCAATGGGTAAATTGCTTAACTCATAACACGATTGAAGACGCCGTAGCCGATTTTAAAGCTCAGAACATGCAAGTGCTGGTGACTCATTTATCAGACACTGCCGTAGATTTTAGAGAAATAGACTACACCAAGCCAACGGCAATTCTGTTGGGACAAGAAAGGTATGGTGCTACGGCAAATGCGATTGCGTCGGCAGATCAAGATATAGTGATCCCTATGATGGGTATGGTTCAGTCGTTAAATGTATCTGTGGCCGCAGCCTTGGTGTTATATGAAGCCCAAAGACAGCGACAAAATGCAGGTTTGTACGACAAACCAACACTTGATCAAGACGAGTGTCAGCGTATATTGTTTGAAGGTGGGTATCCTAGGTTAGCCCATTTATGCAAAGAAAATGAGTTACCTTACCCTCATATTAATGACGAAGGTGAAATTGAAACTAGTGAAAGCTGGTGGTCAAGTTTGCGTATTCCAAAAACCTAATACACGAAAAGGAAAGTAAAATGACATATAAAACCGTGCTTTTGCCAATGATATTGTCAATTTTTGTCTGTGGTTCAGCATTGGCAGTAGACAGAACTCAGTTTGCGGATTCAAGCGAAAGCGTTACGCCTATACTCGATGGCAGTAAAATTCCTAATGCAAATGTAGCTTTGGCGGATGGTACAC
>CAYUZL010000076.1:0-5864 GCA_964449725.1 uncultured Alteromonas sp.
ATTCCCTGTCGATATCAACAAAATCTCGTGAGTCATTATATTCAATAGGCGGATCGCATAATACATATGAAATCGACAGCGCATCTAAATACTTAGCTAAGGTGCTTCCTACATTACCCGCACCAATAATACCCACTTCAATGGTATTTAAATCCAGTTCTCGTTTATCGTGGGCAAACATAATGGCGCTAACAACGTATTGCGCAACAGCTATCGCGTTACATCCACCCGCTGAATAGTAATTAATACCCGCTTTTTGTAAAAACGGAATATCCATATGATTTGTTCCTGCAGTAGCCGTAGCAAGGGTATGCAAACGATTGGCTTTACTGAGAAGTTTTGGTGTAATTTTGGTAGTAGAACGAATGGCTAATACATCGATATCAATAAGACATTCGGGTGTCAGAGTTTGCCAAGAATAAGGCTTTGCATGACCCAAAGAGCAGAAATAATCTGCTCCATGGGGCATAGTATCTTCGTAAAGAATATTCATGCTATCGCTATGTTGAGTAAAAAATTAACCCTCGAATTTTTTCATAACTAGCGTTGCATTGGTACCACCAAAGCCAAAACTATTCGACATGACTATATTGAGTTCCGCTTCACGAGGTGACGTTACAATGTCTAAACCTTCAGCTTCTGGGTCAACATTTTCAACGTTAATTGACGGACAAATAAAACCATGTTCCATCATTAACAATGAATAAATAGCTTCATTCACACCTGCTGCACCAAGGGCATGACCTGTTAGTGATTTAGTTGCACTAATAGGCACTTTTTTGTCACCAAAGACGGCTTTAATGGCGTGAAGTTCTTTCACATCACCCACAGGCGTAGACGTACCGTGAGTATTTAAATAGTCTACATCGCCGTCTACATTTTCTAGTGCCATTTGCATACAACGGATCGCTCCTTCACCAGAAGGTGCAACCATATCATGACCGTCGGACGTTGCTCCGTAACCCACAATTTCAGCGATAATATTTGCACCGCGAGCTTGTGCATGTTCTAGTGACTCAACCACGACCATACCACCACCGCCACTACTTACAAACCCGTCTCTGTCTGCATCATAGGTACGTGAAGCCAATTCTGGCGTGTCGTTAAATTTCGACGACAATGCGCCCATAGCGTCAAACTGAGCTGATAAGGTCCAATGTAACTCTTCTCCACCACCGGCAAAGACAACATCTTGCTTACCCAATTGAATGAGTTCCATCGCATGACCAATACAATGGGCACTTGTGGCACAGGCTGATGCAATAGAGTAGTTAACACCTTTAATTTTAAACGGTGTCGCTAAGCAAGCTGATACTGTTGACGCCATACATTTAGTTACCATGTAAGGTCCAACACGGCGTACGCCTTTTTCTCTTAATATGTCAGCAGAAGCCACTTGAAACTCAGACGACGCCCCGCCAGAACCTGCAATAATTCCTGTGCGTATGTTGGAAACTTGTTCTTCAGTTAATCCCGAATCAGCAATAGCTTGGCTCATTGCAACGTATGAATACGCCGCAGCTTTCCCCATAAAACGCATTTGTTTGCGATCGATGTGTTCAGCTAAGTCAATATCAACGTCACCCCATACCTGGCTACGCAATCCCATCTCTGCAAATTGTTCAGAGTGAGTAATGCCCGATTTACCAGATTTTAATGACGCCACTACGTCCTCTTTGGATGTACCGATACTAGATACAATTCCCATTCCGGTAATGACTACTCGTTTCATATGTTACCCTTGCGCTTAATTAGCGCTTTTTCCTAATAATTAAAATTTCAGCGTACATGTGTACACTGTGACGGATGAAGCGAGTTATTGCAACCCAGAATTTAGTTGTCGGTCCTGCTAGAATGAAAATTAACACTGCCAAAATACAATTTAATGAACAAAATACCCCTGTCGCAGAAAAGTTTGACGATGTCTATTTTTCTAACGACAACGGTGCAGCTGAAACACAGTATGTTTTCATTCAAGGAAACGACTTAATCAATCGTTTCAAACACTGTAAAAATCCCTTATTTATCATAGCGGAAACAGGGTTTGGTACAGGTTTAAATTGTGCGATTGCTGTTGAGATATTTAATAAGTTTAGACTAGATAATCCAAATCATGTATTGAAACGACTGCAAATAATTTCTGTAGAGAAATACCCCTTATCTGCACCTGATTTATCAATAGCCCTAACTAAACAACCCTCTTCTCAAACATTCAAAAGTGCATTGCTTTCTCAATACCCTAATTTAATCGGTGGTGCTCACCGATTAACCTTTGGTGCCGTTATTATTGATTTGTGGTTAGGCGACGCAATAGACATGTTTGACGCTATGATGCACAGTACCCAAGATAAAGTTGATGCGTGGTTTTTAGATGGTTTTGCGCCAAGTAAGAACCCAGACATGTGGTCTCAAGCCTTATTCGAAAGGATGGCGGCCTTATCCTCTAACAAGGCGACACTAGCGACATTCACAGCTGCGGGCTTTGTTCGTAGAGGCTTAATTGAGGCGGGTTTCACTATGCGAAAAGCACCGGGTTATGGCCGAAAACGAGATATGTTAGTGGGTGAATATACGCCAAAGTTACCTCTTCGTTCCGTAAACAACCACAACAATATCGCTATAATCGGAGGTGGTTTAGCGGGCGCCAATGCGGCACTCGCCCTTGCCAAACGAGGGTGTAACATTACTCTATTTGATAAAAATGACATTGCTAGTGGCGCTTCGGGTAACCCTCAAGGAGGCTTCTACCCTCAACTTCACGCTCAAATTAGTAACCCTAGTACTATTCAAGCATTAAGTTTTGATTACGCTAAACGAAGCTACCAATCACTACTTAGTTCGAACTTCACCTTTGCACACAACTTTTGTGGCGTACTTCAGCTGGCGTTTTCTGACAATGTAAAAGAACGTCATCAGAAAATGAAAATCAATACCCCCTGGCCAGACACCCTTATCCACCCAGTTACCCAACAAGAGGCCTCAACCATAGCCGCTGTTCCTCTTGAAATAGGCGGGATGTTTCTACCACAAGGCGGTTGGATATCGCCACCATCGCTCGTGAAGGCGTTATTCAATGCCGCAAGTGCTATTTGCAAGCTCACCATAGTCACCAATGCCGATATTGATGTGCTTGAAGAAAAAAATGGCAAAGTAAGAGTGAATGCGAACAATATCAACTATGAATTTGATCATCTGGTTATGGCCAGTGGTTCTCATACCGACGCATTTTCACACTATGCACATTTACCTTTTGGTAAAACACGAGGACAGGTGGAAAGCATCCCAACTAACGACGACATCGCGAAGTTACAAACCGTACTCTGCCACAAAGGGTATTTTGCGCCGAAAATGAATAACCGTCACGCCTTGGGTTCTACCTATAAACGGGATGATGTCACCACGGAATATCAAATCGATGACACCCATATTAATTTGCGAACCCATAAAAAAGCGTTGCCAAATACCGCGTTTATCGACAGCTTACAAAATGAGTTTACTGGCCGCGCTGCGACGCGAATGACCTTACCGGATCATCAGCCCGTAGTAGGAATAGTAAAAGATGACAACGATTCTGGGTGCTTCAGCGTGTTATCAGGGTTAGGTTCTCGCGGTTTAACAACGGCCCCACTAATGGCTGAGATATTGGCGTGTGAACTATTTGCAGAGCCCATACCTATGGCACAGAATCTATATGACGCTGTGCACAATACACGTTTTGCAAAACGCGCGGCTAAACGAGGTTAATTACCCTGGATTCAGGTTAACTACATTTTATCTGTACTTAACTTCACTCCACCAGCCCAGTTATCCCCTTTGCTGTCTTCACTTGGAATAACTGCATCGGCAACATAAAATGGCACCAATTGCTGTGCTGTTGCAACAACAGCCCGTGATTGCATACCAATAATTCGAGCATTAACCATATAACCACCTTGGTGTTTTGCCAAGGTTCCGGTAAGTACGAAATCCACATTGCTGTCACGGGCTAGTTCTAAGTAATCCCTAGACAATATGAAATCACCTTCTTCAGTAACTCTAATGTAATTTGTCGCTTTAAAATCAATAACGGGAATTCTGAACTGGTGAATTTCATGAATAAATGACTCGGCCATTTGTTGAGCCAATAAATTAGTTTGCTGTAAATCGCTATCTAACAATGAAAAATGAGTCACGCCAATAGGCGTTCTTTGACTAACTTCGTCCATATTCGCAACCAAATTTTGCGTCATCATACGTACGTAATCACCAATATGATGAGTCAACGGCCTGCCTTTATATGCACCTTGTAAACTTGAATACAAGGGTAACTCATTCCCATCACTGATATTTTCAGATTGAGTGTTTCCATAAGCTGTATTTTGAGTATTCGATTCGATTGTGTCTAATGTTGTGATATCAACAATATTAAGGCCATTGCCTACTATATTGGCTTCAATTTGGCTATTTTCATCGTCGCCCTTAAAAATTGAGCAGCCACTCAATGTAATCACGGCGATTACAGCAAGTACATGTGAATAAACCGGTTTAATCATAATAATGCGCTCTAATTAATATCAGTCGTTAAACTTTGAGTTCTCACTAAACGACCATTTCTGGACGTAACGGATTCAGTTTGCCAAAACAGCTCAGCAGGGAAAAATGTCGTAGCCGCCGCAACGACTTCCTTGGTCTGAGCATGAATAATACGTGCATTCACAATTGCGCCTAATTCTTGGTTGAGTACGGTTCCAGTGATAAAAAAGTCCACTCTTCGTATATCGCTTAGCGCTTCTACGTTACGAGTGAGTATTGAATCTGAATCCGCTGTTACTCTAATATCGTCTGAAAGTAAAAACTCTTGAGTTATGTAGCCTCGTTTAGCCGCTTCCGTCGTTAACCCTTCTTTTAGTTGATGCCCTAGAAGTTGTAACGGGTGATGAGACTCACCGTTATACACCTGCTCTGCGAGTGGAACAAAGCCCACAACTGCGTAGCGAGATTGCCTGCTAGGTGAAGATTGAGCAAAAAGTTCGTTGGCAAGTTTATGGGTATAAAGCTCAATATTGCCTAACGCAGGATGCGCTTTAACTACCCTCTTGCTTCGTGCCTCACTGATTTCTTCATCATCACTGCTTGCACAGCCACCCAATAAGCAGAGTAAACTTATCAATAAAATACTCGTTTTTGCCATAATAGCGTTCAGTTTAAAATGGAACATACTGAGGTTAAGCAAAAATCGTGCACAAAACGAAATAGGGTTAATGACCTATAATACTCTTGTGTAGCTAAGTTAAATTATGGCTTTAAACACCAAATTAGAAAACAAACTGGCAAGGGTTTGCCATGTGGCAGGCAGCAAACCAATATGAGAATGATTATTATTAATAAAATTGGTACACTGTGAACATCAGAGGTTAAGCGAAGTTTCGCATTTTAAGCTCTACGTTACATCAATAATAAGAAGGAATGGCAATGTTAATTAACATCAATAATAAAAAAACTGTTTTGAGTAGTCTTTGTTTAATAGCGGGCTTAAGCGCTTGTAATAAAGCTGCCGACATCAAAGAAAACAGCCATTCCTACAGTGACGAACTCGTTGCCGCAGTAGTAAAAAACGATGCAAACATCGCTTATGCGGTTTACAACGATTCTGTTGAATTAGCAAAAATTTTGCAGCAAACATTAAGTGAGTTTATTGCTAATCCTACAACCCAAGGTTTACAGCAAACAAAAGCAGCCTGGTTGGCCGCCCGTGAACCTTATGGTCAATCAGAAGTGTATCGCTTTCGCATGGGGCCTATCGATATTTTACGTGAAGACGGCAGCTTGGGCAGTGATGGCGAAGGCCTTGAAGGACGCATTAACGCTTGGCCATTAGGTGAAGC
>CAYUZL010000077.1:0-4749 GCA_964449725.1 uncultured Alteromonas sp.
TTATTAGAACACCACCTCTTTTGTATCCTTTTTGGACACTAGTTTGAGTTGAAGTCTCTTTCAACGGTTGGTTTTGAACTTCAGTGGCAGTTTCCACCGGCGCAGTTGTAGATAAAGCTACAGCAACAGCATACGCTTTCAACATGGTTTGGATCCTTATTAATTAAATTAAAAATGTCGACTGTCAGAATAACGTCAGACATATAATACATAGCGATTTATGTGCCAGTATTTCAATTTAAATTATAATTAGTGGGATAAAAGCCGATGTAAGCTCATGTTTTCACGAAGCATTATTTCGAATTGTTCAGCGCGTACAGGCTTACTAAACAAGTAGCCCTGTAGCATTTCACAATCATATCGTTTCAATATGGCTAATTGCTCTTCTCGCTCTACGCCTTCTGCAACAACATTGAGGTTTAGGTTATGGGCAATATTAATGATAGCCGCTGCCATATGGCGATCTACATTCGAATGGGCTATATCATCAATAAACGCTTTGTCTATTTTTAATGTATTTAACGGGAAGCGTTTCAGGTAGGCAAGAGATGAGTATCCGGTTCCAAAATCATCAAGGGCTAAATGAATCCCTTTTTCTCTTAGCCTATGCATAAGCTCTAAGCCTTGTTCAGGGTTTTCCATCAAGGTGCCTTCGGTTATTTCGCACTCTAAATGTGCAGGTGAAATACCCACTTTGTTGATAATTTTAGTGATCCGTTCGTCCAAATCGGTGAGCTCAAATTGCTTGGCAGACAAATTAACGGCGACTCTGCCAGAAAACAGCCCTGCATCGACCCAGCGTTTGGTATCTTGTAGAGCTTTTTCTAATACAACTTCACCGATGTCAATAATTTGACCTGACTGCTCTGCAAGAGGAATAAACTGGCCTGGACTTATAATACCTTTCTCTGGGTGCTCAAAGCGCACTAAGGCTTCCATACCGGTCATTCTGCCCGAAATAATATCGACTTTAGGTTGATAAAATACGGTGAATAAGTCGCCTTTTAGACCATGGCGGATCAAGTTTTCAATTTGTAATTGCCGTACTGCGTTTTTGTTCATTTCACCACTGAAGAACTTGTATGCATTACCACCTGCGTTCTTCGCAATATACATGGCGGTGTCGGCATTTTTTAATAGTTCTTGAGGAGAGGCTCCATCGACTGGGTACAAGGCAATACCCAAGCTGGCACTTAAAACAAACTCTTGTTTATTAATAATAAACGGAGCTGATAGGCAATCTAGAACGTTTTGCGCATAGCGAGTAACCAAATGTACGTTTGTTTCTTGTTCAATTAAAATACTAAATTCATCACCACCAATACGATAGCAAGTATCAGCATTTCTCGTAATACTACGGAGCCGTGTGGAAATCTGCTTAATCAATATATCACCGGTGTGATGACCTAAAGAATCGTTAATCTTCTTAAAGTTATCCATATCTAGAATAAGCAAAGTATGATGTTCATTTCTACGGACTAGGTTTTGCTGATAAGCTTGGAAAAATGAACGGTTCGGCAATTCGGTTAACGGATCCGTGTTAGAAAGCTTAAGCAATTCTTTTTCAGTCATTTTTCGAGCGGTAATGTCAGAGAATACACCAACGTAATGGCTTGTCTTTCCATCATCGCCTTCGATGGCATCAATATTCATTTCAATTTCGTAAGATTCACCGTTAATACGCTGAGACTCAACTTCTCCTGACCAGTTATGACGATGTATGAGTGTTTTCTTCACTTCTTCAGTGAATACACTAGGATATTGGTTGAAATTCAAATGAGATGATAGTGCTTCAGCTTGAGTCTCTCCGGTAAATTTACAATACGCACTGTTAACAGAAATAAACTTAAATGAAGTGTCGGTAATAAAGACACCTTCAGAAATATTTTCAAAAGATCGTTCAAATAATTCGAGTGTTTTTTCTGCTTCTTTTAGATGTTGAATATTTTTCAATGTCCCCGTCATTCTTATAGGGGTATTGGCTTCATCTTTACTAACTACTTTGCCTCTGTCTAATACCCATATCCAGTCATCCGTAATGGTTTTTACGCGGTAAGATATTTCATAGTGCTCTGAATGCCCATCTAGGTGTTGGTGCAGCGCTAGTTTTACTCTATCTAGATCAAGAGCGTGAATATTGCAATTTGTGCTTTTTTTCCCTCTTATTGTGTCAATTGGAAATGCGATAGTTCCCCATATATTAGACCTGTGCACATGATTCTTCGTTATATCCCAATCCCAGAGTTCATCACCGCTGCTCCAAAGCGTTAATTTAAGGCGCTCTTCTGAAGCAAGTACAACCTTTCTCGCTTTTCTTTTCTGCTGTGCATAGCGAACAAACAAGCTAATTAATACAATGAACACCAAAATATAGACAAATATAGCTTCTACAGAGAACCAAGGGGGAGGAGCTATATTGATTGCTAATTGGGTAGAGGGCGACCATGCCTTGTCAGGTTCTTTTGTTTGTATTAATAAAGTGTACTTGCCCCAAGAAATATTGTGAAAAATAGCGCGTCTAGAGAGAGTATCTTCAGTGTAGACCCATTTTTCGTCATATCCTTTTAATTTGTAACGATATTCAACTTCCAAAGGCGATGGTGAGTTTACGAGCGCAAATAAGAAACTAAAACGATCATCATTGTAACTTAGGTTAAGTTCTTCAGATAAGTAAATTGGTTTACTTAGAGGAGATCTTGGATCTGAAAACGGTAATTTTTCTGAACGTAGACGAAACCCCAAAATGAGGGGGGGCGCTGTAGGAAAAAGGGAGCTAGGAATTGATTTTAGCTGAGTAGGGTTGAGAATGTTGTAGCCGTATTTGCCCCCAAAGGCAAATAATCCATGAGATGTTTTTAAGGAGACGCGTTCGTAAAGTGTATTGTATCCAATTTGCGCAGAGTTAATGGTTTGTTCTACGTCAAATGTATTAAAATTAAATAGTTGTATCTTTTTACCATCAGTAAACCAAATTCCATCATTGTCTTGCAGACCAGAAAAAACTACACCGTTGGTATGAGCAACTGAATATACATCTAAAATCTGAAAATTATCGGCGTTGACTTTAAAAATACCTTTATTATGAGTTATGAGCCAAATTATATCCTTTGTTTCTGCGACACCAATAAGTGAATCTAAATCATCAAAGTAACTGGGTACGTCTAGTATTTCATGAGTTTCATTATCCAACAGAATGGTTTTAGATTGGCTGGCAATCCAAATTCTATTTTTACTATCAAACTTAACAACTCGTGGTTGCAGTAATGATTCTTCAATTTTCACGTTCTCATGACTAAAGGTGCTCATGGTCGTGTCAATGTAACTAAGGTTTGAATCTCCTGTAGAAAACCAAACTTTTTCGTCGGCTAAATATAGATCGTAAATAGAGAGTGTATCTATGGGATCTGAATAGTGCTCAACCGTATTGTTCTTCGATATGTATACACTAATTCCTTTATTTGTTGCTATCCAAATGTAGTCGTTTTTATCAACGATTAGGTCCCACATTTCGATATTGTCTGCTATCGAAAATCTCTCCAATGTTCTATCGATTGGATTGTATTTTTGAATTTCGCCTCTTTGAGATACTGACCAAATATTACCTCTAGAATCTTCATCCACTCCCCAAATATCAAGTGTTTCAGGTGCAAAAATATTGTTGGTCTGAGTGTCAGAAGTATATTTCGCTGCGATAATTGGTAGAGTGTTAGAAAAGTCTGTTTTTAATTTTACACCATTGTCTGTTCCCAACCATCGCGTATTTTTTGAATCGATATAGAATGAAAATATATTGTTGGCATTTAAATTAGTACGAGACTTAATTAAATAACTATTTTTAGTTAAGCCTTTAGCCAATTCAATTATTTCAGAACCACTAGTCGCAATTATTTTAGTGTTGTGTTTAGTTACACTTCTAACAACACTGCCTTTAGCAAAAAAAGTGTGATTGTTATTTCCACTTTCTACATCGAGTAGCGCTAGTCCTTTTTCAGTTGCAAACCAGTAGTTGTTATCTAAAAATTTAATATCACGAATTTCATTCACATCTAGATGAAGAGAAAATGGGTTTGGTTCGGTTAACGTATATAGTTGTCGGTTTGTTTTATCGTAAACAAAACCACCGTCTCGCAGAGTGCCAAACAATATACGTGTGGGTTCGTCGTAAAAAGTGACAATATTTCTGGGAAAGCGAATATTCTTATTATACTTTATAAGCTCATTTGTTTGTTCATCGTATCGGTAAAATTCGTCTGAACTTGCAACCAGTAATTCTCCTGTTTTTGTTTCACTCAATTCCCAGATATCTGCATCTGACCCGGTATTATCGGAAACGAAAATCTTTTCAAATTCTTCAGTTT
Organism: uncultured Alteromonas sp.; assembly: GCA_964449725.1. GTDB lineage: Bacteria > Pseudomonadota > Gammaproteobacteria > Enterobacterales > Alteromonadaceae > Alteromonas_F. The sequence continues at coordinate 4,359 of CAYUZL010000077.1, forward strand.
CCCGATTAAAGCGTGCGAGACCTTTAATTGTTGCTACCCAGAGAGTTCTTTTTGAATCTATAAAGACTCGACGAACGAAATTACTGGGTAATGTCGTGTTATTTTGACTGTCAGACAAATAGATTTTTGTTTCATAGCCATCAAAACGAATTAGCCCTTCTGATGATGCAAACCAAAGGAAACCAAATTCGTCTTCAACTGTTTCTAAAATGTAAGTTTGCGGGATACCCAAACGAGCATCTGGCGACAAATATTTATGATTGCTCGTTGAGGGAATTGTCGATGAAGATATCGAAGCAAAACAGTTAACCGAAAATCCACTTAATGTGGCAAAGGTTAAATATAAAAAAAGCGAATAACAGGGTGTCAGTTTACGCACATATTGCCTTAG
>CAYUZL010000078.1:0-5493 GCA_964449725.1 uncultured Alteromonas sp.
ATTACATTTTTATTATTCTGGGGTTAATACTGACAGGATGCCAACCAAAAAAAAAGGAGTTAGCGCTGGATCACAGTGGCTTACCTTTATTGAACGTAACGATACCTGACCGCAATGAGCACCTATCTGGTGGTGACGCCACAGTATTTGTTAACAACAATGATGCCTTTAGCCAAAGGCCTCTAGCGGTTGCTAAAAACTTTGCCCTTGATGGCGCCTTTACTTCCGGAGATCATTTCTTCCGCACGCCTATGGCGGGTGTTGGTCCATTGTTAAATACCAACAACTGCCAAGGCTGCCATTTAAATGATGGCCGAGGCGTCCTTCCATCATCTCCTAGCGAGCCCTTTACCAGTGCCTTGGTTAAAATTGGCAGTAAAAACGGCGCTCCTGATCCTGTTTACGGAGACCAAATTCAAACATTTTCGGTCACTGGTTTTTCATCATCAGACATAGCGATTGGACTCCCCAAATACGATGCTGGTTTGAAAGGTGAATTAAAAGGAGAAGCCTTCCCTTATATCGAGTACGAAGAAATAGCTGGGCAGTACAGTGATGGGACGTACTATTCACTGCGAAAACCCATCTATAAATTCAAAGATATGAGCTTTGGAGACTTTATACAGGACATACAGTTTTCTGTTAGGGTAGCACCTCAAGTTTTTGGCTCGGGTTTATTAGAAGCCATCCCAGAGGCTCACCTTCGTGCATTAGCTGATCCGAATGATGAAGATAACAATGGCATTTCAGGTAAATTATCACTGGTTACCGAAGAGCTCACCCAAACGCAAACTATTGGACGCTTTGCTTATAAAGCACAATCACCCTCAGTATTGCAGCAAGTCGCAGCAGCCTTTAATGGCGACAGTGGCTTAACCAGCTCTATTTTTCCCAAAGAACCCTGCACAGACCAGCAACAAACTTGTCTAGATTACGCTAGCAAAGAACCTAGACACGGCGGCTCACCTGATTTAGACAATGTCATTTTAGCTTTTGTTGAATTTTATAATCGCGTACTGGCGGTACCTGCTCGTCGTGGTTATGGCGAAAAAACCAAACGTTGGGACGACAATATTCTTGCTGGAAGAAAAGTCTTTATGGATATCAACTGTCAAAGTTGTCACACACCCCGTCATCAAACTGGCAATGCGAAAGGAAGCGTTCTAGGTGAAATAACCTTAAGTGGCTTATCTGAAAACGCCAGCGATATCCATGTATTATCGAACCAAACTATTTACCCATTCACCGATTTGCTATTGCACGATATGGGTGGAACATGCCAAGTTTCAAGAGAAACGCCAGACAACCAGTTATGTACCAGTGGTGAAAACTGCCACTATGTACAGCGATGTGAAGGCCTCGCAGACGGCTTAGTTCAGGGTAATGCACTACAAAGTGAATGGAAAACCCCGGCGTTATGGGGACTAGGCTTAGTGCAAACAGTAAACCCTAAAGCAACATTTTTACATGATGGACGAGCACGCACTATTGAAGAAGCGATACTTTGGCATGGTGGAGAAGCCACATCAAGCCAACGTGAATTTATCGCTTTAAACGCAAAACAAAGACAAGATCTTATTGCGTTTTTGACATCACTTTAACGCAAAGATCTTCGGAAAGACTAAAATGATAAGCACCACAAATAACTTAGGTAAAATCAGCGCCGTACTTTTGGTTTTGTCGCTTACTGCCTGTAGTAAAGCTCCAGCGCCAAGCTCAACGTTACCAACGCAGGAAGAAGACACGGACTTGTATGTTCAGTATGAACAATACAACCGTTCACTTACCCAGCGCGTGTTACGCCCTCGCTATACTAAATTAGCGGAGTCCTTTTCTAACTTGCATTCCACAGCAGTAAACGCATGCAGCTCTACCCCGTTAGACTACACCAGTACAAAACTGGCTTGGCGTGATGCTATGACTGCATGGCAGAGTATTAATTGGTTTCAACTGGGACCAATAGCTGAACATGGACAACTGACTCGTATCCAGTTTTGGCCTGACAGCAATCAAGCGGTAAAACGCGGTGTGGGTAAATTGTTACTTCAAGAAGACTTACCTACGCCTGAACGTCTCAGTCAAATAAATGCGGGGGCTCAAGGCCTACCCGCAATAGAAAAGTTACTCTTTAGCGATTTCATGGTTGAGAAAGCGAGCGAACAAAAGCGTTGCCAGCTAATGACCCTTATCGCTGGTAATCTAAGTTCAATGGCAAACGAAGTATCAGCGCAATGGAATAACTCACAAACGCCTTTTGTTGAACATTTCAACACGGGCACAGGTGAATTTAGCGATGCAAAAGACGCATCAGAAGAAATGATATCAAATTGGTTAGCCACCTTGATTAGAGTACTAGATAACAAACTGTCCTACCCGCTATCAATCAAAGCGCCTGGTATTCCGTTGTTAGCTGAATCGCCTTATGCCGATCAATCAATGCAAAATATTCAAGGAAATATTCGTGCTTTTCGGGCTGTTTTTTCTGCCGATGAAGGCTTCGGAATCGATGATATATTGTCAAAGCAGGGACACAATACTTTAGCGGAAAAAATAACTAAGCAGTTTGACACTGTAGAAACGACGATGACCAAGGTTCCCGGTTCCTATGAACAAGCACTGGCCAATGAACAAGGAAGGCAAGCACTGACTAAGCTAATTGAGGAGCTTCGTGGACTACAGCTGTTGTTTGCAACTGAGATGGTGAACGAACTTTCGCTGAATTTAGGTTTTAATGCACTTGATGGCGATTGAAGAATAAAAAGATACGCGAAGTAAGTTTACTCCGCGTATCTTGTTTTAGAATATTATCTACGACCCGTGTAGTGGATCATATTTCTCCAATCCACAATCACTCGACCTGAACCATTAGTTAAACGGTAAGCACCTACTTTTCTGTATTGCTCTTCTTCACCGCCACCACTAACAGTTTCTTGCCAAATAAGCCTGTCATTTGAGTCAAAAAGCTGTGCAATTTCAAAACTTCCATCTCTAGTGTCACTGAAAGTACGTAAGTGTAAGCGATACCAAGTGTCTAACTCTATTTCGACAGTATCAAATCGGCTATAACCGTTATTCGCTTCGCGAGTATCCCCCTGAACGCCGAATACATATTCACCATCTTCTTGTCTTACTTGGTAAATAGAAAACACGCCTTCAGAGCCCGTTTGGTCATCGTGAGTTTGTGCTACAGATACACGGTTGAAGTTTGGTTGTTCTGAACTGATTCTGAAATTGCCAGAAAATCTATGTAAGCCTTGTCTACGTTCAAATTGAAACTCTTGACGTTGTAACTCCGCAGTACTTGAAGTTGAAATTTCAAATTGAAATAACCCTCTATCGTTAGTTGCACCACTGGTACTAGGTGTGCGCCCTCGGCCATCTTTGTCTTGGCTGGGTGAGTTACTCGTGTCAACAGTCCATTCGACATCTGAAAAGCTCTGCGCTGAAACACCAGATATTGATGCGGCAATTAACGAACAGGCTACAAACAGATTTTTAAACTTACTTTGATTCACAAACTTCATAACTTTACTTCCTAACGAGGGTATAAATGAGTGGAAACGTTTCCACGCTTAAGTAATGTTTTGTTAAAACTACTTCAACAAAAGCAACGTAATAATAACATTTACTTTTTGGTAACAAACCCTACCCACTAAGATTGTTATTGTTTTGTTAAGAAGAGATGTTTATAGTCAATCTACAATAACCTCATAAGTATTTGATAAATAAGGAGAGTTTAACAAATAATACAGTGAAAATAAAAAATTTACTCTTCAACTTGTGATAAAAAAGTGAGACTTAAATTATTGATAAATATAGATTATTTGCACAAAAAACTAACAATTATTATTTTATTGTTAAATAATTTAAACAATACTACTATCCCGAATGCTAACTATGCTGTCGTTGAAATATGAGCACTTTACGTTTTAGTTAGCATTCTCATTTTGAAAGAAACAGAGTTTAATACTCTCTAATAATGCTGCCTTTGTAACCCTGTTTGAGTCAATATTTTGGCCGACATCTCTTCGATGGAATAAGTAGTACTATTAAGAAAAGGGATACGTTCCTTACGGTATAAATTTTCTACTTCTCTCAGCTCTATTTTACATTGGCGAAGAGAAGAGTAATTACTTTGAAACCTGCGCTCTGAACGAATTTGATGTAGCCTATCTGCATCTATTGTCAGTCCAAACAATTTGTGTTTATAGCTTTTCAAACTCAAAGGTAACTTCAATATGTCTCCCATATCTTCTTCTGTAAATGGATAATTCGCCGCTTTAATTCCGTACTGTAATGCAAGGTATAAGCTAGTAGGCGTTTTTCCAGACCGAGAAACCCCAATCAAAATCACGTCGGCGCCATCATAATTCTTTAAACTAGAACCGTCGTCATTCGCTACGGCATAGTTAACTGCATCAATCCGAAAATCATAGGTCTTTTCGTGAATACTGTGAGTTCTATGCTTAAGAGGCTTCGATGGTAGCCCTAGCTCCTCTTCCAATGAGGTAACATAACGATCTAAAAAACTATAATTGATACCTACAGATCTAGAAATTATCAAACTCACTTCTATATTGACGATGGTGTAAAAAACTAATGGCCTTTCGCCCGATTCTTTAAAAGAAGCTTCAATTTCCCGCAATACAGCTTCAGCTTGTTCTGTTGTTTCTATAAATGGCAAAGTGATATGTTTAAATTCTACGGTAAACAATGACAATAGAGCATGACCAAACACTTCGGCAGTAATCGCAGTTCCATCTGATACGTAATACGCTGACCTCATAACATCTCCTTAACAATGTTGTAATTTAATTACAGTAAAAATTTAAATTTTACTTTCACATTAAGCTCAATTTATGATTACGCTTCAAAAGTCAGGCTCACATTAAAGCTATATTCTTTTGAAAAACAATGACCTTGAAAGCAAACCAAAAAAATGAAAGCGATTTGTAAACTTACTTTAATACAAACAACATTATTGATTAAATAACGTTTTGGAGCAAAGCACGTGTTGAATTACACTTTATGGTATCAAGACTTGGGAATGAATGACATTGGCCAAGTTGGGGGTAAAAACGCATCACTAGGGGAAATGATTTCGAACCTAGCAAATGCAGGTGTTGAAGTCCCGGGTGGTTTTGCAACCACTGCCGATGCCTTTAATGAGTTTTTGCAAACTACTGGCGTAGAAGACAAAATATACTCATTACTCGATTCCCTTAATGTCGATGATATAAGTGCCCTAGCCGCTGCCGGCGCTAAAATCCGTCAATGGATTATTGAAACCCCTTTTCAAGAAGCGTTTGAAAAGGCGATCCGAACCGACGTTTTCCGTTTGCAAGAGGGAAATAGTTTAGATATGTCTTTTGCTGTTCGTTCTTCCGCTACCGCCGAAGATATGCCTGACGCGTCATTTGCAGGCCAACAGGAGACATTTTTAAATGTAAAAGGGTTTGATTGCATTCTTGTTGCGATTAAGCACGTGTTTGC
>CAYUZL010000079.1:0-4230 GCA_964449725.1 uncultured Alteromonas sp.
GGTAAAGGTGTTTATAAGTCTATTGATGGTGGTGAAAACTGGAAACATATTGGCCTGAGTAAAGTCGGTCAAATTGGTGCTGTAGAAATAGACCCAAATAATCACAATATCGTGTATGTTGCCGCGATTGGGAAAGCCTTTAACGCAAACGAAGAACGGGGTTTATTTAAAACGATTGATGGTGGCAAGAGCTGGGAAAAAGTGCTTTTTGTTTCCGATACCGTGGGCATAATCGATGTCGAAATTCACCCTTCTAATTCAGATATTTTGTATGCCAGTGCATGGAAGGCAGAACGCAAACCCTGGACCATTATTAGCGGCGGCGAAATGGGTCAAGGCGAAGCCGGGATTTACAAGTCTATTGATGCAGGTTTGAGTTGGGAAGAAATCAATAATGGTTTGCCTACTGGCCTTGTGGGTAAAATAGTTCTTGCGACGACACCGGCTGATTCTCGTATTTTAGCGGCCCTTGTAGAAGCACCTGCACCGCAGGGAGGGCTTTACTGGTCGATAGATGGTGGAGAGAGCTTCAAGCACGTCTCAAATGATAAAGGCATTCAAAATCGCCCCTTTTATTACACCAATTTAGATATTGACCCAACCAATCCTAACATTGTTTATTCCAATGCAAATCCGCTTCGGAAGTCTATTGACGGTGGTAAAACCTGGACAACGGTGTCGGTGCCACACGGTGATAATCACGATATGTGGATTAACCCGACGAACCCGAATTTGTTTATTCAAGCAAATGATGGGGGTGCCAACGTGACCCTCAATGGTGGCAAAACATGGTCTAGCCAATTTAATCAGCCCACCGCTGAGCTTTACACTGTAGATGTAGACGACCAACACCCGTATTGGCTTTATTCAGGGATGCAAGATAATAGCACCACGATTGCTGTTCCTAGTATGGCTCCCTTTGGCGCACAACATACAAACAGCTATATAGTGAATACGGGAGGGTGTGAAACAGGGCCCGCTGTACCAAAACCCGGTAATCATAATATTGTTTATGCAGACTGTAAGGGCCGTTTTGGGGTGTATGATAAACGCACTGGAACTGAACGTTCTTATTATGTGGGCGCCAGTAACATTTATGGGCATAATCCCGCAGATTTAAAATACCGATTTCAACGGGTAGCCCCTATTCATGTATCGCCGCACGATAACCGTGTTGTTTATCATGGTTCTCAGTTTCTTCACCGTACAAAAGACGAAGGGGTGACATGGGAAACAATATCGCCAGATTTAACTGCTAACGAAGCGGATAAGCAAGTTATCTCAGGTGCGCCGATTACTCGCGATATTACCGGTGAAGAATACTACAGTACCCTTTACTCAATTCAAGAATCGCCAATTGCACAGGGGGTTATATGGGTTGGTTCGAATGATGGTGTTGTTCATGTTACTCGGGATAATGGCAAAAGTTGGAAAAATGTAACACCCGCTCGCTTACCGAAAGGAGGCCGAGTAGACAGTGTGGCACCTTCACCTCACACTGCTGGAAAAGCGTATGTCACAGTGATACGCAATCAATTAGGTGATGCTAAACCCTATATATACCGCACCACTAATTATGGGAAAAACTGGTCTTTGCTTTCGGGCAAGAAAAGCGGCATTCCCGTTGATTACCCGGTAAGAGTGGTACGAGAAAGCCCTGACAGTGAAGGCTTGCTGTTTGCGGGAACAGAATACGGCATGTTTATATCTCGTGATGATGGTGAAAGTTGGGATGCATTTCAGCAAAACTTACCTATTACGCCTATAACCGATTTGAAGTTTATTCGCGGCGATGTTGCCATTTCTACAATGGGGCGTGGTTTTTGGGTGTTAGATAATGTGACGACTTTAGGGCAAGACGCTATTGATTCACTCGATGAACAGTTAGTGATAATGAATCCCAAAGATACGTATCGCTATAGGCAGCCTCGGGTTGTAAACCGAGCCGCTGGTTTTATCGAGGGTACTCCTAATTATCCCAAACCTAGCGTAAAAGTAGATTATTACCTTCCTGCAGGAACGCACAGCTCTATTCGCATGGATATTGTTGATAGCAGTGGCGCAACCGTTAACAGTTTTTATAACGATGTGAACGGGCCAGATCATAAACAAACGGATTCATCTAAGGCGCTAAAAGAGAGGTCATTGGAAATGCTCGTTGCCGGTGGAACCCAGCTCAACGATGAAAACGCGCTAAGTCATGAAGGGCAGCAAGTAGAAGTTGCGAGCTATAATGCGAAGCTGAAAATGGGCAGCGGGCTTAATCGTTTCAGCTGGGACATGACGCGCATAGGCCCGTGGCATAAAAATGCGTCTCGACGTTTTCGTGGTGGGGTTATGGCAGCACCTGGGCAGTATAGAATACAAATTTCACTTGATGGAGCTAGGCCAGTAGTAAGCAAACCATTCAATTTAATGATTGACCCACGGTTAGCTGAACAGGGCGTTACGCCTGCGATTATAGATGAACACATTGCGTTGGCGCGAAAGGTGTCTGATTTGCTGACTAATGCTCGTCAGTTGGAGGTAAAAGCAATAAAGCACTTAAACCTTCTTAATGAACAATATGGAGATACTTCAAAAGGGAAGCGAGATCCGAAAATTACGGCTGAATTTGAAAAAACAAATGCGGTTTTGTCTGTATTACAGACTGAGCCCGGCGTCATTTACCCCAAACCTAAGTTGGTAAGCCAGATCAGTTATCTTTACAATATATAGAATACTGCAGACCAAAAGCCAGGCAAAGATGCATATAAAAGGTTTGATGAAGTAAGCCAAAAATATCAATAAATTAACCATAAATATGCTGAATAAAGCACTGATCTAGGTATCAATATGGCCCAACAGGGAGGTTGGTTTTTTTAAATAAGGGGTAGAGCGCAGATCATTGCTTCACAAAGTGGAAAAATTGTCTCGAACGTATTCACTAAAAAATGAAGACGGTCATTTTTACAATAACTGATTCTCGAGTAATATCTGGGAAGTACGTATCATGTTACTGTGAGGTGTCCCATTTCGAAAAGTACTGGGTTAAAAAATCAATCGCTAACCGCACACGCATCGGCATATATTGTTTATTTTGATACACAATCCAGCTACTGCTGCCTTTTCCCCAGTATGGTTCAAGTATCGGTGTCACTTGATTAAGTGCAAGTGCTTCGCTAAAAGTACTTTTTGGTAAGTATGCGATGCCTAGCCCATTTTTACAGGCATCTAGCGTGACATTAACGTTATTGCTACGCCATTTACCTTTAACTTTTACCACTTCGTTTTGACCGTTCACTACAAACGTCCATGCATTGTTGTTAGCAACAATGCAATTGTGAACTTTCAAATCGGAAGGTTTTTTTGGCAGTCCTTGTTTTTCTAAATAGATGTTACTCGCAACAGCCATCATAGGTCTGCTCACTAATTTTCGGGCTATTAGATTAGAGTCATTTAACTCGCCATAACGCACTGCAAAGTCGATACCGTCTTCGGCAAAATTCACAAACTTGCTATCTAGCTGCAAGTCTACGGTAAGATCGGGGTGGTGAGTGGAGAACTCCATTAACGCTGGCGCTAAAAATTTTTCTGCAAAACCACCCGCAGAACTCACCCTCAATGTGCCATTTAAATTGACTTGTTGCAGGTTAACTTGTTCATTAGCTTGCTGAAGTCCCGTGACTAAATCTTTCGCTTGTTGGTAATAAACCGTCCCGCTTTCTGTCAAGGTAACTAAGCGAGTAGAGCGTGCTAAAAGTATACAAGACAAGCGATCTTCTAGACGAGACACTTGCCTGCTAATATGACTGGTGCTGCAGTTAAGTTTTTTGGCCGCAGCAGAAAAGCCACCAGTCTCTGCAACAGCGACAAATTCGATGATACCGTTAAAACTGTCCATTGTAGGTCCTAAGTCAATAACGATTCTTTGCTACAAATTATTGCTATATAGCAAAACTGATAATCAATTTAAGAGTATTATCATCATTACTGCATTTAATTACAATGTTTCAAAGTTATCAACGACAACAACTAATTCATAAAGGAACTATAATGAAAAAAGTACTGATCCCTGTATCTAACCACGCTACGCTGGGCACCACAAAGAAAGAAAATGGTACCTATGCACCTGAACTCACCCATGTAATAGATGTATTCAATAAAGCCGGCTTTACTTATGACCTTGCTTCAATTCTGGGAGGTAAAGCTCCTTTATACGGTACAGACCTTGAAGGTGATGTGGTAAAT
>CAYUZL010000080.1:0-3024 GCA_964449725.1 uncultured Alteromonas sp.
TTTCACTAGTACTGTGTATGAATCTGTGTCATACATTTCATCCCAGCTAAGTGAAAATAACGCGTTCACACTTGGACTGCTGGGGCCTTCAACACCGGTTACTCGTTCAGGAACAAGTTCTCCAGCACTAATAACATTGACTAATATCTCTTCAGATATAGGCCCACATCCAATTTGATTGCATGCTTGTACACGTATGTGTCTCAGGCCAGGAATGTTGTAGGATAAACTGACATTTGTCTGGATTAAATCCTCAAAGACCTCTTCATTGACATCAGAGGATGCAACGATGACATTATATGACTCAGCGTCAATTGTTTTATCCCAAGAAATTGTAAAAGGCTGTCTTCGATCTGCTTCAGTTGGTCCAGTTACTCCAATTACTTGACTAGGAACCTCTGTACTACTTACACGAACCAAGCTTGCTCCCGACTCAGGTCCGCACCCCGCAGAATTACATGCTTGAACGCGAATAATTAAAACCTCACCCGAATGGTGAGTTGCCGTTGTACTTGTACCTTGAATGCCTTCAATCCGTTGATACACCTCTTCATCTGCATTTCCAGATTTGATAAGTACCGTATAGGTATCAGTATCATATATTTCGTCCCAGCTTATAGAAAAAGACTCATTTGTATCGGGGTCATCAGGTGTGAGTACGCCCGTTACTTTTTCTGGCACAATTGGATTGGTGTTAATAATATCAACAGTTTTAGCTGAAGAGCTGGTACCACAACCAATCTGGTTACATGCTTTAACGGTTATAGATAATTCTTCTTCAATATTATGCGATACGCTGAAATTGGTTCCAGTGATACCTTCGTATGTTTTTTCATCGCTAGTAGATGAAATTAAAACAGTATATGTTTCGGTATCAATCACTTTTCCCCAAGAAATTGTAAACGCTTCCCTTCGCTCGGCGTTAGGAGGTACAGTGACTCCACTTAGTTGACTAGGAACCTCTGTGCTACTTACAACAACCAAACTTGCACCAGACTCGGGCCCACAACCAAGCACATTACACGCTTGAACTCGAATTATTAAAACCTCACCCGAATGATGAGTTGCCGTTGCACTGGTTCCTCGAATTCCTTCAATCCGCTGATATACTTCTTCATCTGCATTTCCAGACTTCACGAATACTGTATATGTATCTGTATCGTCCATTTCATCCCAGCTTACAGTAAAAAGCTCATTTGTATCGGGGTCATCGGGCGTGAGTACCCCCGTTACTCGGTCAGGCAGAGCAGTGGGGTTAGGCGCGGGGTTAACTTTCAATGTCGCAGTAGCTTCAACTGTGCCGCCTGGCCCTTCACATCGAATTGTTCGAGATTGACTTTCTGTTTGAGGGTTATTTAAACTCGTTCCCGATGAACCTATTGCTTTACCACCGCTTGCATAACACTTTTTTGCTTTCGTGGAACTGCACTTACGATAAGTTTTTTCGCCTTCGTCATTGGTACTTTCAATTCTGTATAAACTACCGGTAGGCTTAGGCGCGGGGTTAACTTTCAATGTTGCAGTAGCTTCAACTGTGCCGCCGGGCCCTTCACATCGAATGGTTCGAGATTGACTTTCTGCTTGAGGGTTATTTAAACTTGTTCCCGATGAACCTATTGCTTTACCACCGCTTGCATAACACTGAGTCGCGTTGGTGGAACTCCACTTACGATACGTCTTTTCACCTGTAACTATGGTACTTGGTATCCACCTAAAACTCGCTGTAGGTTTAGGTGCAGGGTTAACCTTTAATGTTGCAGTAGCCTCAACTGTGCCGCCGGGCCCTTCACATCGAATGGTTCGAGATTGGCTTTCCGTTTGAGGGTTATTTAAACTTGTTCCCGATGAACCTATTGCTTTACCACCGCTTGCATAACATTGAGTTGCATTGGTAGAACTCCATGTACGGTACGTTTTTTCACCTGACGTTATCGTGCTTGGTACCCATTTAAAAGTAGCTGTTGGTTTAGCAGCATAAGCTGAAGATATATTGAAAGATAAAAGTATGACGGAACACGAAATTAAAGATTTGATAAACATCCCTACTTACCAATTTATTTAGTTATATTTAAACTTTAACAGGTTAAGTAGTCACTTAATATACCCTCTGATAATTTAATTAAAATTTCACATTACTTCATTATTCAGAAAAAACACTAAAATTCAGCGAATGTGCTGTAGGTGTTAATACGCGCTTTTCTTCAAACTTGTGAGCTTTGTTTTTCACTGTAATTTCAATAGATTGCTCGGCATCGGTTTGTCCAAAAAGACCAACTGAATAGTCTAGATTTGCGTCCGGTTCATGCACTGTGTACTTCCCCGTTACAATTAACTGCGTAGCGGGTTCATCAATGTGATGATGAGATAACACAGGAGACAACAATAACCCTTGCAAACTGATTTCCTGTTTTCCATTATTCAACCTTATATTGCTTTTTACCGTTTCGGCAATGTCTGTACGCTTATCTCTAAATTCAGTCTTCGACAGCTTGCCGTCATTATCACTATCAATCCCCTCAAACGCGCTGACAGGAATCGATAAAACCATATATATACCATCATCAACAATATTCAACGTGCCTTTTTGAGCAACCATGATGTGAGCTTGAGCAAATTGAACAGTGCCGCTTAAAACACTGATAAAAAACGTTAACATGATCTTCGCAATAGCATTTTTCATATTTATTTCCTGTCGATATATGTTACCAAAGTGAACCAAAACCTGTGAGAAACAAATCAATACTCATTCGTTTCTCACAGCCAATTTACTACTGCGGAGGACCACCAGCAACATCACCTACATCACCGGTTACACACCGTTGAAAATAGGGGTAAGTATCTGTCGCGTAGTAATGATAAATACCATCGGGGAATTCAGGTGTAACACCAAACCGCCCATTACATTCATCTAAATCACCAGACCCTTCTACATATTCCCAATCTTGGGCAAAGGTGCCTAGAGAATACACATCCACTGAGGGGCGTAAATCAGAAACTTCATCCACTAATTGATAACTTCCGGTA
>CAYUZL010000081.1:0-8069 GCA_964449725.1 uncultured Alteromonas sp.
CCGTAATATTGGTAGTTTAACCACACCAGACGCAAACCAAACGAAGGCGCTTGATCGGGTTGAGTATCACAATGCCCCATCGCCTGACTATGTAAATAACAGCCTTCCAAATCTCCCCGATTCGCCGACTGTATAAAACACTTATAAGTATTCCTCAGCGTTTGACTGCCTAAACAAACGAATAAAACAAAGGTTTTAACCACAAAGGGAATAAGGTGACCCGGTAAAAGGTTCAAAATTAACGACGTAGCAAAGGCAGGAATAAACACCACTAAAAACCAGTAAACGCTGCCTTTATCTTTAGATAACCAGTCTTTTGCATTTAACCAAGAAAAATAACGCTCAGCGTATTGCTCGCCTTGAAAGTGGTTTAATTTTACTGTTACACGCTCTAACGCAAGCGCACTCAGTAGTGCAAGAATAGTCATATAACTCCAAACTTATGTTCAACATTATCACAATACGCATTCGCAGACGCACTGTCTACTTTTCAACCAACCCCGTTCTAAAACGACCCCAATCAAAATGTTGACCGGGGTCTGTTTTACGCCCCGGCGCTATCTCACTGTGACCTACTATGCGCCCTAAAGTAATAGCCGGATAGTCTGTCATAACCTGTTTAGTGATATCAATTAAAGACGCATATTGTGCATCGGTAAATATATGGTCATCAGTGCCTTCCATTTCAATGCCAATCGCAAAATCGTTACAGCGGCTACGCCCTTGAAAACTGGATTTCCCTGCATGCCATGCGCGGTGTTTAAACTGTACAAATTGCAAAACCTTGCCTGTGCGTTCAATTAAACAATGAGCTGACACACGTACACCTTCAATTTCCTTATAAAAAGGATGCACATTGGGATCTAACTCACCTTGAAAAAAACGCACAACATCACCACTACCAAATTGCCCTGGGGGCAGTGATATATTGTGGATCACTAACAAGGAAACATCGGTTTCATCAGGACGTTCATCAAAATGGGGTGACGGTATCCACGTCATTGGTATTTGTGTGCTTGTTGTATTGGCCATGTTTTATTATATTCGTTCGCCACAGGCTTTGGGTTTTACACCCGTTGCGACTGTCACGAGTTAACCTTAGGAACATTGTTATGTCTTATGAAGACGACCCGAATTCAAATGCCGATACTACCTCAAACACTAGTTCACAACCAGCTGCAAAATGGATGGCCCTATTCGCCTGGTTAAGTGCTTTTGGTTTACTGGCATGGGCTTTTTCAGGCGTGCTTGATAGGCAAACTAACCCCAACCAACACGTACAATCCAGTGTATCAGGACAACAAATCGAAGTGCGTTTAAAAAGAAATAAACAAGGACACTATGTTGCAAAAGGTAAAATAAACGGCGAAACCGTGACGTTCTTGGTAGACACAGGCGCAACCAATGTCTCTATACCTGCCCACCTAGCCAACAAACTTAAGGTTAGTCCCCAAGGCTATGGTATTTCGAGCACAGCCAATGGCGAGGTAGAAATTGCATTCACTACGATAAACACCCTTCGCCTAGGTGAAATTCAGTTGAATCAGGTTTCAGCTTCTATTAACCCCGGTATGGAAGGCGACGAAATACTGCTTGGAATGAGTGTGTTAAGCCAGTTAGAGTTTACTCAAAAGCAAGACTGGCTTATTCTGCGCACGTTTTAATTCACTCTTCATCAATAAGGCAAGGCGCAGTCATGGCAGCAATACAACACAAACCCACTCATAGCGATATCCAAAAACACGTTAGAGACGCGCTACGAGAAGATTTAGGTGGGCGCGTAAATAACCACGACGACATTACCGCCTCACTCATACCAGCACAGCAAACGGCCACTGCGACCATTATTACCCGTGAAGACATGGTAATGTGTGGGTTAGATTGGGTTTACGAAACCTGTCAGCAAGTCGACAATACAATTAACATTACTGCCCATGTTAAAGACGGTCAACGGATGTCGGCTAACGCACTGTTGTTCACACTAGTAGGTAATGCCAGAGTGCTGTTAACCGCAGAGCGCACACTATTAAACTTTATACAATTTTTAAGTGCTACAGCCACTACCACCTATAACTACGTACAATACATAAAACACAGTCAAACTCGGCTACTGGACACCCGCAAAACCATACCCGGTTTTCGCTTAGCGCAAAAGTACGCGGTGGCTTGTGGTGGAGGGTCTAACCACAGAGTTGGGGTTTACGACGCGTTTTTAATAAAAGAAAACCACATTGCCGCATGTGGCGGTATCACCGCCGCCATTAATCAAGCGAAAACATTAGCCCCCAACAAAACCGTTGAAGTTGAAGTCGAAACCTTTATCGAGCTAGAAGAAGCCACTCGAGCGGGCGCAGACATTATCATGTTAGACAATTTTTCCACAGAACAGGTCAAAAGCGCAGTAGCCTTTGTAAACCGCCGCTGTAAACTAGAAGTGTCTGGCAACATTACCTATCACAGATTAACGGAGCTTTGTAACACAGGCGTTGATTATATTTCTTCTGGCGCACTCACCAAAACAGTGCAAGCTATTGATTTATCAATGCGTTTAAGCGTAAATAAAACGTAAATTCACCATATTTTTTCTTGTTATTTTTACGTAAACGCTGTTAAAGTAGATTTTGTACGCTGATACTCGGTTTCGATTTATAAGTGTATTTAAACAAAGGTATTAATATAAATACTTGTCAGATAGCGATTTATTTCTAATACTTGACCACATGCCGAGGCGTGCCATAAGCATCGCTACAAGGTATTGTTAAAACAACCTAATGTGAACTTACTACACGCACAATTTAACAGTGCAACATGGAGAGATGTTTATGACTATGTCAAAAGTAAAAATTAACCAAAACCAAAAAGGTTTTACCCTAATCGAATTGATGATCGTTGTTGCGATTATCGGTATTTTGGCGGCGGTAGCACTGCCTGCTTATCAAGGTTACACCCAAAGAGCAAGATTTGCTGAAGTTATAAGTTCTACATCGGCAGTTCAAACCGCTGTAGAAGTTTGCGCTCAGACCGAGGGTGGGTTTGCGAATTGCGCTCAGAATACTAACGGTGTACCTGCGGATATTGCAGCTGGCGTTTTTGAGAATGTATCAACGGTTCAGTGGAATAATGGTGCAGGAACAATTACTGCAACCCCAACAACAAACGGTGGGCTTGAAGCAACAGATACATATGTACTTACGGGTACCTATACTGCAGCCACTGGCCAAGTAACTTGGGCAATTAGCGGGGGCTGCGGTGCAGCAGGGCTTTGCACACCGACTCCTGTTGCTACGCCTTAGATGCATGCAGAATAATTAATCAAATTATAAGCCCACCATTAGCTGTGGGCTTTTTATATTAATCAGGGTATAAAATGGCAAAAACGTCGGCAACATACTCATGGCAAGGTTCTGACCGTGCAGGTAATAAACGCAAAGGCGATTTAACGGCTGTTAATATTGCTGAAGCTAAAAATTCACTGCGCCGTCAGGGGCTTTCCGTAAAATCTATTCGGAAAAAGCCCAGATCGCTATTTAGCAGTGATAAAAAAATAAAATCGGCTGATATTTCTATTGTTACTCGGCAGTTGGCCACTATGTTAGGTGCTGGTGTTAGTTTGCTTCAGTCTCTGGAAATGATAGCCTCTGGACAAGCCAACCCTAAAATGAAAAAGCTGCTGACGGAAATAGCCAATGAAGTCAAAGCGGGCGGTATGTTATCTGTAGCATTAAGAAAACACTCAGAATATTTTGATGATTTATACTGTGATTTAGTAAAAACTGGCGAACAATCCGGTTCACTGGAGATTATTTTCGATCGTATTGCCGTTTATAAAGAAAAATCGGAAGCGTTAAAATCTAAAATTAAAAAAGCCCTATTTTACCCCATTGCCGTATTGGTCGTCGCTTTTATTGTGACCACGATATTACTTCTTTTTGTAGTGCCGCAGTTTGAAGAAATATTCAGTAGCTTTGGTGCTGAACTTCCCGCTTTCACCCAATTTGTTATTGGCATATCCCGGTTTTTGCAAGAGTATGGTTTGTATTTTGCCGTAGTCGTTATTATTGCAGGCTATTTATTTGGCCGTGCTTACAAAAAATCGAGAAAATTACGGGATTCCTTGGACGCCAAAATATTAAAAATACCCGTTGTGGGTGAAATTTTGCGCAAAGGCGCCATTGCTCGTTATGCTAGAACTTTGTCGACTACTTTTGCCTCTGGTGTGCCGTTAATTCAGGGTCTTGAATCGGCTGCGGGTGCCTCCGGTAACGCGATTTACAGAAACGCCATTATGTTTGTACGCTCTGAAGTCTCTAGTGGCATGCCTATGAACTCAGCCATGCGTACCACCGATGTGTTCCCTGACATGGTGAACCAAATGGTGGCGATAGGAGAGGAATCGGGCGCGGTAGATGACATGCTTAGTAAAGTAGCCAATATTTATGAAGCCCAAGTGGATGATATGGTCGATGGCTTAACCAGTTTATTAGAGCCTATGATCATGGCCGTGTTAGGGGTAGTAATTGGCGGCCTGATTATTGCCATGTATTTGCCTATATTCCAATTGGGTAATGTGATTTAGAACAAGGTTATTTTGCAATGACATCATTTAATGTGTTTTTAGACACATTTTTTTCAGTCCCTTGTTTTTTTTATTCTGTTATTGTTGCAGTTAGCTTAATGGTAGGCAGCTTTTTAAATGTGGTGATTTACCGCTTGCCTATTATGATGGAACGCAGCTTTAAAAGTGAATGCGATATTTATTTTAATGCCCCTGATGACAACGAAGGGGCTAATACAACAAACACAACACTGCCACAAGACACCTTTAACCTAGCCAAACCCAATAGCACTTGCCCGCACTGTAAGCATGCTATTCGGGCGTGGGAAAACATTCCTGTTATCAGCTATCTTTTTTTAAAGGGCAAGTGCAGCCAATGCAAAAGCCCGATATCTGTTCGTTATCCTTTAGTTGAATTAACCACTGCTGTACTGAGCTTGTGGGTTGCCTATTTTTTTGGCCCGGGTAATGCAGCCCTAGCGGCTGTGGTTGTGACGTGGTTTTTAATTGCTATGAGCGGTATTGATTTGGATACCCTATATTTACCCGACCAGCTAACCTTGCCCTTATTGTGGTTTGGTTTGGCACTGAGTTTAATGGGCAAAGAAGGACTCTTTGTTTCACCCAGCGAAGCTATTTTAGGCGCAATGTTTGGTTATTTAAGTTTATGGTCGATTTATTGGGTGTTTAAGTTGGTTACGGGTAAAGAAGGCATGGGTTATGGCGATTTTAAATTGCTCGCGGCCTTAGGTGCATTTACCGGTTGGCAAGGGCTTCCTATTATCATATTGCTGTCGTCTTTAGTGGGTGCCGTTGTGGGCATTGCCATAATTGTAACGCAGAACAAAGACAAGAATTTACAAATTCCTTACGGCCCTTACCTTGCTGCAGCGGGTTGGCTCACCTTAATGTATGCACAGCCCATTACTGACTTGTATTTTAGTTACGTATTTGGGGTGTAGTGGGTGTCATTGTGTTTTAGCATAGGTTTAACTGGCGGGATAGGCAGTGGGAAATCCACAGTGTCACAGCTGTTTGTAGATAAGGGGATAACCCTAGTCGACGCAGACCAAATTGCCCGAGATGTGGTGGCCGCGGGTCAACCTGTTCTTAATGACATTGTTCATACCTTTGGTGAAAACGCATTGTTAAGTGATGGCAGCCTAAACCGCACTCATTTACGCCAATGTATATTTTCAGACCCGGCTAAAAAAACGTGGTTAAACCAAACCTTACACCCGCTAATTCGCAGCGAAATGCTCGCGCAGATGAGTAACGCAAAATCCCCCTATTGCATTGTTGATGTGCCTTTATTAACCGAAAACAAAATGAGCGAATTGTTTCATCGAGTGCTTGTAGTTGATTGTGCAGTAGCAACACAAATACGTAGAGCAATGACCAGAGACAATGCCACTGAAGACGGTATTCAACGCATTATAGACGTTCAAGCAAGTCGAGAGCAGCGATGTGCCATTGCCAACGACGTTATTACCAATGAAAGCACATTACAGGCACTGGAAAAACAGGTTACTGTGCTTCATCACTTGTATATAAAACTAGCGACTTAAGCCTCAGATTAACCTGTACTCTCGTTGCAAGGTAAATTAGCCTCTTAGCAACACTAAAATACTTGGTGAAAACCGCGGTTAGCGGTAAGCTTGTCACAAATCAATTAGACAGACATAACTATGCCAGTGTACGAATTCCCATTAAATGAAAAAATGCGCAACTACTTGCGTATTGAAGACTTAATGGCAAACATTACACTGACTAGCTCGTCGTCGTCTTCTCGTCTTCATATTCAGTTTTTTGAACATTTATTTACGCTTCTCGATTTACTAGAGCGCATTGATATTCGCAGTGACGTAATAAAAGACCTTGATGTGCAAGAACGCAATTTGGTTTTGTGGTCACAACACCCCAATATCGACAACACCGCACTTTCTACAACCCTTAAAGCCGTTATTCAATGCAGAGAGGGTTTAAAAACAGCTGGGAAACCCGGTACTGAACTAAAAGCCGATGGTTTTTTGCAATCGATTCGTCAGCGTTTTGCCATACCCGGTGCAACCTGTAGCTTTGATTTACCTCAACTTCATTTTTGGTTGGGTAAGTCTGATGAAGAGCGAAATAAGACCATAACTACATGGTTAAGCTCAGTAATATTGGTTAGCGACGCCATTAGCATGCTTTTGGACCTTTTACGCCAACGCAGTCAATTTGTAGACGTGATGGCAAAAACGGGGTTTTACCAAGGTAATGCAGACGACAAAAATGTATTGATTCGAATTAAAATGCCGCCCCAAGCAACCGTATACCCAACCTTGAGTGGGAATAAGTATCGCTATGCGCTACGTTTTATGGAAATGGATGCGGGGCAAAGTATTGCGTCCGGTTCAGAGGTCACTTTTAGTATGGCTGCGTGTAAATAAATGAATGTTTCTTGCCCTACCTGTTCAAAAAAAGTCGAGTGGTCTAGCCGCTCTGTATATCGTCCGTTTTGCAGTAAACGTTGCCAAATGATTGATTTAGGTGACTGGGCAGAAGAACAGCACACCATAGCGGGTAAACCTGCAATGGATCCGGATGACATGTCAGATGACGAATTAGCAGCCTTCATTAAAACATTCGACAAACAATAAAGAGCAGACATAACGTGAGTAAAATTAATCAGTGTTTAGTTGTTGGTGGTACCCACGGAAATGAAATGAGCGGTTTGGCCGTGTTAACTGACACAGTCCGCCAAGGCCTTGTAGATAGGTTTTCTTCGCTTAACTTACACTTTGATATTGGTAACCCTAACGCAGTCACTCAAAATACCCGTTTTACCGAAGAAGATTTAAATAGGCAATTTACCTTAGAGAACTTATCTTCGGAAAAAAATACCTGCTATGAAGCAAAACGCGCGCGGGAGTTTGATAATAAGTGGGGCCCGAAGCAAGACCCGACAACCGATTTTGTGATTGATATTCACAACACCACGTCTGCTATGGGACCCTGTTTAATTGTATTGGAACTTGATGACTTTCATATTGGTTTAGCCCGCTATGTAAAGCAGGCTATGCCCAGTGCGGTTATTTTAGTTGAAGATGAACAACCGCCAGCCTCACACCCTTATCTTTGTACTATAGGCAAACGAGGCGTCATGGTTGAAGTTGGCGCACAGCCTCAAGGTGTGTGTCGTGCAGACATATCTGCACAAACCATTGAGCTAACGACTCACATTCTTGCCTATTGTGCGTTATACAATGGAGAACCCGACTGTAAAAACACCTTGCCGACGACTGAAGCCTTTCGCCTTACCGGTACAATCTACTACCCTGACAACAAAGAAAACACGAGTGATTTACATCAATTACGTGATTGGGCGATTCATTCTAATTTACAAGACGGTGATTTTACTCAGTTGAATAAGGGCGACCCCACTTTTGTATCCCCAAGTGGCGAAGTGTCGGTATGGAAAGGGAAAACGACTTATCCGCATTTTATCAATGAAGCGGCGTACCATAAATAC
>CAYUZL010000082.1:0-3041 GCA_964449725.1 uncultured Alteromonas sp.
CTATAGTATTATTCGACTTAATAAAAGGCCTTGTACCTTGGTCGCTATAACCAGCTCCCATAAAAATGATTTCTTCATCTGACTGCTCTACTAATACCTGAAAGCCTTCTGAGCGAGTATTCACTAGAGGATCGCCAAAATCTTCATACTTATCGTTGTAGTTTCTTTGATGGATCAACGTTGTTTCAATGCTATGTTTACTAATCAAAGTAGTTTTGGCCTGTTTATCTTTGTATCGCCATTCTTGCAATATACCCTGTCCTGAATACCCCCAAAATATATCGTGTACGCGCCATTTAGCCTGTAACATCATGACTCTATTTTGTGTAAACGGACTTTCTAGTTTATAGATATGATCATGGTATGGCTGAGAAGAAGACATATCTCCATTATCGCTAGCTTCCACCCATGACACAGTCGATTTTTCAAAGGGTAACCACTTTACCAATCTTGCGCCATTCGCAACACTATCTTTGCTCTTAGGCAAATTTTTTGCATCCCTCAAGCTAGGTAACGTCTGTGTATCATTAATGTTATTTAAACTTATAATTTTGTAGCTTCTCCCCCATTTTTTATAGGGTAAATGAGAAGAAAGAGATTTTGGCAGAGTCGACGTTAATAGATATTTACAATCTGGTGATACTGAAAAGTCATCAAACAACTCTGTTTTGCCTAAGTACTTTTTATTGCCTTGTAAGTCCACTATTAGAAGCTTAGTTTGTGCTAGTGCCTCAAATCGCTCTCTCTTCCTCTCACTGACTAACAGATGTTGATAAGTTCGGCCTTGACTGGCTTGTTGTTCAAATGACTCTACTCTTGGTTCTTTTATGGAAGACTTTGTTAGTGATTTTACGCCAAGGTCACTGCGCTGCTTCACAACAATTCTCTGGCTATCAGGAAGCCATCTAATGTGTTTTTTTCCCAAACTTGCCGATAGGCTAGCATCTGTTAGCTGCTCCAGTTTTGCCGTCTGAGTATCGTAGAGCCATAAATGAACATACTCATAGTTTTGAATTAACAGCGCTATTTTTTTTGAGTTCGGAGACCAACTAATATCAATGATCACTCCTTCCTTCGGCATTATTTGCGATTTTAAGCCACTTGTAATATTCACCAAAGTCGCAAAACGAAATTGAGGCGTATCGCTTCGAATAGAGATGTTCGAATAAAAGTCTAATCCTGCGAGCTGCTCACGTGAGCGAGATAAATACTCAATAGATTGATAGGCTACTTGATGCAAGACCAAAGCAGATTTCCCATTAGGTGCCAACAAGACAGTCTCACGTTCTGTCGATTCAAGTAAGCTTGCCCATCTATGGCTATTTTTTACAGCGTATTCCGGCTCTTGCGCATCTGTACAAAAAACACTAAAAACAAGAACCAAAACAATGAAAACCTTATTCATTTCTTAATGCCTTTATAGGATCCTGTTTTAACGTTTTATTAATGGGCACGAACGTAACTCCCATAGCCATTAATAACAGCCCGATCCATATAAGTGATGTTAGCAACCAATTGATGGGTATGAACAAATTGGGAAGTGACATGCAATAGCCAACAATAAGAAAGGCGAAGGAGAATGAAAGTACTAAACTCATAGTGATTGGCTTCATTAGCTGTAAAAGACTCTCTTTTAAAAGAATAAAACTATCGGCACCCATTGACAGTTTTACACCCAAATTATAACGACCAATACTGACTATGTAGTTCACTATACCGTTCACCCCGATACATACCATCAACAGTGAAGTAATCGACAGTATGATGGCTAACCAAGCAGCACTAATATGCCCTCTTCTCTTATCATTAAACTGCTCCGTTAGAGGAATTAAACTATTGATATCCAGTCGTGAATCTATTTTTCTAACAAGATCATTTATTTGCTCGGTGACGCTAGACTGAGCAACGATTAAGTAAGAAAATTGACGCCACCCCGAATATTTTTGAGGTGTAAAAACCTCGTAATACTCATCCTCTGGACTACCTGGTACGTCAGTATTATCCACAACGCCTACAACAGAGTAAAATGTTTTGTTATCAAAGCTGATTTTTTTATTCAAAACATCACTTTGACTTTTGCCTAACAAGTTGGACAAACGTTGATTAATAATGATCGGGTAATTTTCTAACTCGCTGTCGCCTTCTTTGAAGTTTCTCCCTTCGATTTGCAGACCTAACTCATCGAAATAATTATTACTAACCAAGACCTTTCTCGCTTGCGCTATATATTGACCCTCTTCACTATAAATTTGATCAACGTTGACGCTACTAGGTAACCTGGGCTCAGACGTAACCGCCAATCCACTGACTGTATTTAGGGTAGATAGCTGTTGGGTTAGTGCTTTATGTAAATTAACTCGTTCTGTGGGATTAGTGATATTGCTGTAATTTAAGGTTAAAGAATATCGATTGTCTGTCACTATTCCGTTGTCTCTCAACGCCTCAGATAATGTCATCAATGCAATATGACTGGCGCTCGTCAAAACTAAAAAAGAAAACAAGATCTGTAAACCAATCAGTAAATGACTGGTGGCTGACCGCATTTGTTTACCTGTACCTTTGCCGCTGCTTTGTAAGCCACTCATCAATTGTTTTTCTTTTACAACACTCAACTCTATATAGGTATAGAGTGCTGCAATAAAACACGTCAATACTAAGGAAAATATTAAGGTATTAATACTCAAGGACAAGGTATCAAGTTTTTGTATAGAGCCAGCCGCCAAGTTCTGAATAGAAATAAAACTGAACTGAGTTAGAGATAAAGCAATGATAACGGCAATACCTATCACCAGAACATTATGTTTGAACATTTCAATTGCCAGTTGCACTTTACTCGCACCAAAGGCAAAGCTGATGGCTAACGTCTTGCTTTTATTTATCGCTCTGGCCAATTGCATACTAGACAGATTAATTAAGGCAATGCACATCAGTAAACCGACCCCTAACATGAGCAGGAGAACAATGTTTCCGCTCTCTCCTTTTAATGCGTCATGAAAAGTAATGATCTCAGAATCAACCGTAAAGTCTTTAAGTATATTGGG
>CAYUZL010000083.1:0-3691 GCA_964449725.1 uncultured Alteromonas sp.
GAGCCTGAAGTCACTATTAAGTTGGTTCAAGATGGTAGCTCAGAGATATGTCTAAATATTGTTAAGCAAGGAAAACTCTACTTTTCAAGACGATTAAAAGGGTTTGAAAATTTGGGTAGTTTTACCCTAGATGAATTAAAAATGGGCATTATAGATTCTCTTTGTGTCCAGGTTCAGCGCTCTATGGACTATTTTGAAAGCCAACTTCGCCAAGCCCCTGTTAGGCAACTGCGGTTGAAATTAGATACTCAGCACTTAACTGCGCTTATCGAACAGATTGAGCAAGCGTTACCCGTTAAAGTGTCATCACTGCCTCACAATATTATTTTGCCGGATGACCTCAAAGACAAAGCGATAAGCTATACGGCACTAGGAGCAGCACTGGGTGCGGTATTTAAAGAGGAGGTGAAACGATGAAAAGTCGAATTAACCTCTATTCTAGTGCTTATGCGCCCACGCTGAACTTAGTATCTTTGAGCAATGTTGTTTTGTTATTTGTTTTCCTTATTGTTCTTTTTTCAGTCGTTACCGCGGTAACCACATGGAAAGCAAATTCAGCACAGACTGATGTAGAACGAATGCGCGGACAACTGAGTACTTTAGAAGCTACTGTCGATGCATCACAAAAAGCCTTATTAAATCGAAAACCAAACCAAGAACTAATAGCAAAAATAGATAAATTAAAGATAGTGCTAGAACAAAAACAGGGAGTACTCGTTGAATTAGCTGCCAGGGAAAGTGCTAAGGCCACCCAGTTTTCTAAGGTATTGGGAGATTTGGCCGATGCAGACTCGTCAGAAGTGTGGTTAACCCATATCGATATTCAAACGAGTACTGTTATTTTGGAAGGTTATGGAGTTGAGGCAGATAGTATGCCGAATTGGTTAGGTCAGCTTAGTGGGACGGAGTCATTTGCAGGTGTAGATTTCCAACATGTGACTTTAGAAAAACAAGAGCAAGGTATTTTCTTTTCGTTGCGTACTGCGCCATCGGGACGTGTAGAAATGAGTGATAATTAATGGCTAGTTGGAGCGACTATAGCGGTAAATTCGATGGATTGACTAAACGCGAAAAAAGCATGGTTATTAGTGCTGTTGTTATCGTTATTTTGCTTGTAGGTTTTACTTATGGCGTTGAACCGAACTGGGTGAAAAATAAGTCCTTGCGCAATGAAAGGGTATCTCTTGAACGCCAAATTGCGTCTTTAAGTTTACAGCAACAAGCTTATGATCTTGCAGCAGGCGATGACCCTGATAAAGAGCTAAAAGCGCGACTAGTGCAAATTGAAAAGCGTACTGAACGTGTTGAAAATGAGTTTAGAAACGAAATAGACGCGCTGGTACTGCCTGATTCAATGCCGGCATTGATGGCGGCGATGCTGGGGTTGTCAAAAGAGTTAAAGTTGCAAAAAGTTGAGGCGTTAGCGCCAATTAATCTATATCAAGATGAAGAACAGCAGGTCGTTGGCTTATATCAGCATGGTGTGAAAATGGTCTTTACGGGTTCTTTTAATGACACGCAATTGTTTTTAGAAATGTTAGAAAAAGTTGAGTGGCAAGTGTATTGGAGCCAAATGAAATTCGATGTTAAAGCGTATCCAGAATCAGAATTAACCATTGAGTTTTACACCCTTAGTACTGAAAAGGTGTTTATTCGTGTTTAGTGCTATAACGATTTTTTTGGGTGTGGTGTTAGCGACTGACCCAACGCGGCCTACAATGTTTGTAGAAAATCAAAACGTTGAATCAGAAGCCAGTGCTCTGCCTTCTTTAGACGCGATTTTTATAACACCTGCAGGAAAAAAAGCCATTGTAAATGGCAGTGTTTATCTTGAAGCTCAAGTGCTTAATGGACTCACAGTTGTGAAAATAAATTCAAATTCGGTCGAAGTTGACTATCAAAAGAATGGTGAAACTAAACGAGTTTTATTGTCGTTGTCAAAAGTGAATGTGGTATCTAAATCTGCATTGGAAATTAAATAATATGATCGTCAAAAAGGCATACATTGGCTTGGTGTTATTAGGGGTGGCTTTGGCTGGATGCAAATCTACGTTAAAGCCCGATGAATATACTAAAGCGCTAGATACTCAAATTGCTGAACAAAGAGCAATGGAAGCGTCGCGGAAGGTGGCTAAACAAGATGATGAGCTTCCGCCAGCAGTGAGTGACTTTTTATCTCCAGAGGGTGGTAATGCCGAGCAAGCTACCTCTCTTTTTGGTGTACAAAAATACGATGTGGAAGCAGAAAGTGTAGAAATCAGAGCTTTTTTTAAAGGTCTTGTTGCTGACACGCCCTACAGTATTGCTGTCCATCCTGATGTTGAAGGTGTGGTTTCACTGTCGTTAAAACAAGTTCCTCTGCCAGACATCATCAGTCTTGTTGGTGACTTATATAGCCTTGATGTGCAGCGAAAAGACACTGTTTTTCGTATTAGTCCATCGACTATGCGCACCGAGACGTTTGCGGTCAATTATTTATTGATTGAACGAGATGGAAACACTCAAACTAGTATTATTTCTGGAGGCGTGTCTCAGGCCGATGGAAACAACAATAACAATGGGAATAATTCGTTAAATGGTTTTTCCGGCAATTCAGCTAGCAATAGCAGCTCATCGGGAAATCAGAATACAGGAATTAATGGCGTTGCAATAACAACGCGCACAGAAACTAATTTTTGGGAGAACTTACAGACAAGTTTGCAAAGTATGATTGGTAATCAGGACGGGCGTGTGGTGTTTGTCTCTCCGCAAGCGGGTTTAGTTACTGTAAGAGCATTACCTGAAGAAATCCGTGCAATTAAGTCGTTCTTACAAGCGTCCGAGACTAACTTACAGCGACAAGTGATTCTGGAAGCACGAATTTTAGAAGTCACTCTTAGTGATAATTATCAGCAAGGAATAAATTGGAGCGAAGTGGTAGGAAATGTTGGTAGCACCGATTTTCAATTTACCAATACTGCTGCAACCATTGGTAACGACCTAACCGCGGTACTTGGCGGTGTGACAAGCCTTTCTTTTGTGAACCAAGATTTTTCTGGTGTAGTGTCGTTACTTTCGCCTCAAGGTCATGTGCATGTGCTTTCCGGCCCGCGGGTGACTGCCACGAATAATCAAAAAGCCGTGATTAAAGTGGGCGAAGACGAGTATTTTGTTACGGATGTGTCATCTCAAAGTACGGTAACAAACGCGAGTACTACTGTGACTCCCGATGTGGAGTTAACGCCTTTTTTCAGCGGTATTGCGTTAGACGTTACGCCTCAAATTGATGAAAATGGTTCGGTATTGTTACACGTTCATCCGTCAGTTATTGAAACCGATGAGCAGGAGAAAGTGGTTACCTTGGATGGTGAACAGCTCATTTTACCTTTGGCATTAAGTACTATACGAGAGTCAGACACAGTGATTAAAGCCTTGTCAGGAGAAATTGTTGTGATTGGAGGTTTGATGCAAACTACTCTTTCTGATTCAACATCAAAAACTCCTGTATTAGGTGATATCCCTTATTTAGGCGAGCTATTTACTAACAAGTCACAAGTGGAAATTAAGAAAGAACTCATTATTTTACTTAAACCTACCATAGTGGGCGAAGGTACGTGGTCGAAGCAATTAGAGTCAACCAGAGAAAAAATGGCTGACTGGCTGTTTATTGATTAATACTTATGTATTTATATCATTTTGGCTTATCTGAGCT
>CAYUZL010000084.1:0-5179 GCA_964449725.1 uncultured Alteromonas sp.
GTATTAGCTTCGACAGTAACAGTTTGTGAAATTCTATCACTCACATCGGCAACTTGTGCTGATGCACCTCGAGCAAATATTTGATCTGGGTCGTCTGTAACTTCGGCTGAACCTTCAAATACCCAACCTTGCTCTCCAGCATCAAAACCACCATTAGTGACGTCGACACGACGAATAATGGCTTCCGTTATTGGCGGTCTAAAGCTAATTGGGCCTACATCATTAGCATTTAATATTCCGTACACAACAGCATCATCACTGATTTCATCAGCACCACTAGTAGATATATCACTGCGAGTGTGTCCGTCTATATCTTCTGTAGGTGAAGTAAATGGCGATAAATCTGCTGAATTATCAGCAGCAATTAAAGCCTCAGATTCAGCCGTCGGTCTTGCTATGCCTAACACATCATCCTGCAGTTCAATGGTTGTTTGAGTGAAACCAGAGAATGAGGTAAGTGAATCATCATCAGAAAATGTTAAACCTTCTACAAAATTACCCGCATAAACTGAGTCTGCAGGCATGCCTTCGCCTTCAGTTCTAATAATTTCGCCTACCGCATTATCGATAATGTTGTTGACGAAGCGCACGTCTGTGGGTTCTGTATTGCGGTTCCCACCGTTTACGTTCAAGCTGTTAACGCTATCAACTACGGTGTTGTTGGCAACAAGTACGTTTTCAAATACTTGGTAGCCATTGGTAGTAGAGCCATCTGTGTTATGTAGAACAATACCACCGTGGAAACGTGTATTGAGGAAACGAGCACCCTCTATATAGTTGTTCACTACAGTGTGGCTGTCGTCAACAATACGCAAGCCGCCGGAGAAGGGATGGCCGTCACCAATAACAAAGTTGTTTGAAATTGTTGTTGTGTTGCCGTGGCGATTTGTTATGGAACCATAGCTATCACGTACGGTATTGTTGAAGATGGTGTTATTACTGGATTTATTAGAAATTACCTCAGCTTCACCATCAATTCGTTCGAAATAGTTGTGGGCAACAGTGGTTGAAGAGTTTCTATCATGTGCGTCACTGGTACCTATTTGTACACCTTCAAACTCATTGTCGCTGGTGCTTGCATAGGCTTTTCCGTCGGTTGGAGGACGATCACCAAAGTAGTTGTGATCAATCATATGAAAGTTTTCGGCAACGTCATCTAAACCACCATCGTTGGGAATTTCACGATTTACAGCAAGTAGTGGTGCGCCTGTGCGCTTACCTGAGAACCAGCTATGATCGACGCGGTTGTGGGTACCATAAATGTGGATCCAACGACCACGGCTATCTGGATCATTCTCATCCAAATTAATAACGGCAATTTCCGTTACTCGGCAGTTGTGGCAAAACTCGTTGTTACCACCTCGTGTTTGTAAAAAGTCGCTACTTGCACTTTCTCCATCCATAAAGATAAAGCCTTGTAATACAACGTAATCACCACTCATTCGAACGCCGACTTCACCGTTAACGATAACTTCACCTGGGTTTTCTGCGGCTACTGTAATCAGAGCATCAGCAGTACCTGTTCCGCCGAAATCCAACTCTAAGCCAGAGTAGGTTCCGTCTGCCAAACATAATGTAGTACCTGGCGTCATTTCTCTTGTTGCGGCATCTTCTAACTGGGAAGTACTTGTAAATACCGTGTCGCACGTTACCGCAGGGACACTGTCGTTGTCACCCACTGTGCCCCGAGTAAAGTTGCCACCACCTTCTACGGGAGTTGGAGCCGCAGTTATAGCTTGGGTTGCTTGAGAGGTTAAATCTTCGGAAAATCCATCATCATCGACATAGCTTACTTCTACTGAAATTGTTTGGCCAAGTTGCGCATCAGTCAGTGCTAAAGAGCCTGTGGTCGCACCAGAAATAGCGTTACCGTTAGATAGCCACTGGTAGGTAATTGTGCTATTTGAAGTTCCGTTACTGTCTGAAATAGTTGCATTTAAGGTTTGTCCAACTTGAGTGGTACCAGAAATGGTCACATTACCTGTGGTGTTCGTTGCTGGCGCTGGGGTAATGGCTGATGTTGCAGCAGATTCAACACTTTCACTAAAACCATCGTCATCAGTATAGGTTACCAGTACCGATAAAGTGTCGCCTTCTTCTGCTGAAGTGACCGTATAAGTATTACTTGTTGCTCCTGCGATATCAACGCCTGCATTGCGCCACTGATAGGTAATAGTACTGCCTGAAAGGCCGTTGGTATCTGTAACTGACGCTGTAAGCGTCTCACCTACTTGAGCAGCGCCCGTAATTGAAACTTGGCCTGTGCTATTTACTGGGGTAGGTGTGGGATCGACAGGATCGGTTGTGTCATCATTGGAACTACCACCACATGCTACTATTAAGCTAGATGCAAATAGCATAGAGATGAGTTTAGTACTTGTATTCACGTTTTACTCCTTCAAAATTTAAATAGAATTTACAAAGTATACATAATGTTTACAAACGTAAGTATGCAGTGTTGTGAAATGTCATTCAACAAGTTTTAACAAACAAGATGTCACGAATTAATGTGTTATAAATACTAGGCAAGGAGGGTTTGTAGCTGATTAGCCGCTATAAGGTGAAATTGGGTTGGAATAAGGGAAAAAGGGGCACTCTTTGGCATCCCAAAGAGCACTAGCCTCCATAACAATCAATTTGCATTTGTACTTTCAAAAATTTTGTCAGCAGATGCTGCAACAAAACCTTGATATAAATTACCATCGGTCATTTCGAAACGCTCAGCAAATTCATAAAAGCAACTGGGTATATCTGCACTGACATCGTTAAATTTCACTGATGCTTTATCTGCCATGGTAGACGATTGTGCCAAATGAACTGCTTTACTGCCTTTTATTTCTCCACCTGTTGTATTAAGGCGAAAAGCCTCTTGCTTTAGCAAATCATTGACTGCTTGAAGGTTATCAAGGCGGCTTAAATGATTCACACTAACGGTAAAGTGATTGGCTCTAAACCCCCATGCTGCCATCCAAGCCGCGTATTCACTTTCGCTGAGTAGCGTATCGTAATCTGTTTTATTGATATTCCAGTGGGGGCCAGAATATAAGAAATTAGATTGTGCAACTACTGCCTGATCAATGCTTTTCACCATATTTTTAATAATAGTTTGAGCTTGAGCTGACATCTCTTCAACTCGCAACTCACTAATGAATATTTTAGGCTTGGTTAGATCTGGATGTTGATAGTGTTTGGCGGTGAGCTTTTTGGCTTCAAAGTTGTAGTCACCTTTGGCTTCGTATCCAAGTGACTCAAAATGTTCAGCCAGCTTACTGAGTTTGGTTTGTTCTAGGTTAAATGTCCTAAATGCAACATGATCATTGATCAGTTCTGCATCACCAGATACCGATTTTAGCAGAGAATGTATTTTTTCCGCTGAGGGCGTAATGGTAACGTAATTATTCCATAAATGGGTAAATAGCGTATCGATATCGGTGTGCATAATAGCTCCTTTAAAAAACTAATCCGGGATTTAAGCTTTCTGGCAGTGAAACAGTGTCTAATTCCACAGATGCTACTGGGTAAGCGCAATAGTCGGCTGCATAAAAAGCACTGGCTCTATGGTTTCCACTATCGCCGATACCACCAAAAGGAGCTGCGCCACTTGCTCCAGTAATCGGTCGATTCCAATTGACGATACCTGCTCTAATTCGAGCGTAAAAATAGCGGTACTCTTCTTCGCTGTCAGCGAGCAACCCAGCCGATAAACCAAATTTTGTGTTGTTCGCTTCAGCAATGGCATCATCAAAATCATCGTATCGTATAACTTTTAACAAAGGACCAAAATGCTCTTCATCAGGCATTTGCGATAAGCAAGAGGTCATATCGATAATACCGGGTGTGACTAACCCCGTTGAATCATCAATATGGCGTAAAGGGACTAAAACTTCGCCGCCAATAGAGACCAGTTCATTTTGTACTTCAACCATTTGTTTTGCCGCATGTTTGGATATCATTGCGCCAATAAAAGGTTGAGGGCTTGCGTCATAATGACCCACATTTATCTTTTTAGTGATTTCAACAAGACGAGCTAAAACTTGATCTCCAAAGGCGCCTTTAGGTAAAAATAATCTTCTGGCACAAGTACAGCGTTGGCCACTACTAATAAATGCAGATTGCACTATGTCGTGAACTGCGCCGTCAATATCATTCAAGGTAGAGACGATAAGCGGGTTGTTACCTCCCATTTCAAGGGCGAGTATTTTACCCGGATGACCTGCGAACTGCTCGTGTAAAAGCTGTCCTGTTCTTGAACTCCCTGTGAAAAATAAACCATCTATATCAGGGTGAGACGCTAAACTTTTACCTGTGGCGACTTCTCCTTGAACAAGATTCAGAACACCTGTTGGAAGACCACTTTTTTCCCAGAGTTGAACCATAAACTCAGCCACGGCTGGTGTTAGCTCACTGGGTTTGAATACCAGTGTATTTCCTGCGATCAGGGCTGGAACAATATGGCCATTCGGCAAATGGCCTGGGAAGTTATAGGGACCGAAAACTGCAACAACACCATGAGGCTTATGTCGAATAAAAGCTTGTCCGACAGGCATTGGGTTTTCAGTTGTTCCTGTTCTTTGGAAGTAGGCTTTTTCAGACAGCCCTACTTTTCCTATCATGGCACCGGCTTCTGTAGCCGTTTCCCATAAGGGTTTACCTGTTTCTTCAGCGATTAGCTTGGCTAACGCGTCTTTGTTTTCTTGTAGCTTTTCCGCGTAAGTTTTGATGTACTCTAATCGAGATTCGACATCTAGCATTGCCCATTGAGGAAGAGCGGCCCTAGCCGCTTGAATTGCACTTTCAATTTGTTCCGCAGACGCACTTTTGCCTGTCCATAAAACGGTATTTTTTGCAGGGTTTATTGATTGAAATGAAGAACCTTCACCTTCCAACCATTGGCCGTTGATGTATTGAGTTTGCATAAAGTAATCCTTAGTCGAATCGAACGGCGGCAGAGAATCGTACTATATCGCCGTTTTGAATATTTAGCGCTGCGGCTGTTTCGTTTGATATAATGGCGTGCTGTGTTTTCTTACATACAGACATAGTTGTTGCAACTGCACGGAAATTTTCAACGCTGGTATTAATGATAAAAAATAAACTACCTTCGTTTGCTGCGTCATCTTCAATTGTTACAGGCAAACGCTGACTTTGCTGCGCTGTTCGAATATTACAAAGGTTAGCT
>CAYUZL010000085.1:0-3075 GCA_964449725.1 uncultured Alteromonas sp.
GCATACAAAACAGTAAGGCTATGGGCAAAATAGAACAAAACTACAAAGCTGGCCCAAGCATGAGTATAGGCTTTTGCTTTTATCACTCCCCACAGTGGAAGAATTAAAGGCAATAGATAAATGAAAATAATAAAAGTAGGGGAGTAAGGTTGGTTTTCAATAATGTAAAACTGCCAAACGCCAATAAAAATTAACAAAAGTAAGTGACTAAATAGAGCTAAATAGCGCATTTGTTTCGTTCGTCTTTCCATGGGAATAGAAGCAAAAACGTGCATTTTAAAGCGAAGAACTATAGCTTATGAACAAGCTTCGCCATGCGTTTTCCTTGGGCGATGGCGATGGCTTTTTCACTGTCAGTGAGTACATTGTTATCGTGGCTAACATGGGTTGCGCCATAGGGCGTGCCGCCAGATTGGGTGTTGTGTAATTCTGGTACGCTGTAAGGGACACCGCTAATGATCATGCCATGGTGAAGTAAAGGAACCATCATAGATAGCAAGGTTGATTCTTGTCCGCCGTGCATGCTGGAAGATGACGTAAACACACTTGCAGGTTTACCTGCTAAGCTGGCTGAAAGCCAAAGGTCACTGGTACTATCAATAAAATATTTAAGTGATGCTGCCATGTTACCAAACCGAGTCGGGCTACCTAAAACTAACCCGTCGCAGTGTTGTAAATCCGCTTTTGTAACATAGGGTGGCCCGTCTTTTGGTATAGCGTCAACAACGGCTTCGCATTGGTTCGATACGGGGGGCACTGTGCGTAAAAAGGCTTCTGCACCTTCCATTTCGATACCTGTGGCGATAGCCTGGGCAAGCATCTTTGTCGCACCGTGTACTGAGTAGTATAAAACCAATACTTTTTTCACGGTAAAATATCCAAAACCTGTTCTGGAGGACGGCCTATTCGGGCTTGAATATCACTACCTGAGCGAACAATAACAATAGGGCGCTCAACTAACTTAGGGTGTGCTACAAGTGCTTCAGCTAATTTTTCTTCAGAGACATCACTAAGTTCTAATTCTTTAAATAAGGTGTCTTTTGTACGCATCATGTCTTTAAACGATGAAACCTCTAACGCGAGCTTTATTTCTTGTAACGTATTAAGGTCTAGAGGCGTTTTCAAATAAAGTAGTACTTCATGCTCTATTTGCTTGTCGGTTAACAATGCTAATGTTTGACGACTTTTAGAACACCTTGGGTTGTGAACTATTTGAATCTGGGCCATGTATCGCTGCCTTATAAGGAAATTAAACTAGCATTAAAGTGATCGTAATTTTTTCACTTCATTTCTAAATTGTTGAATTCTAGCTCTAATTTTTTGTTTAGTTAAGTGGTCATTTTTACTGAAGTTATAGGCAAATTGAAGTTCATCAATCGCTCTTTCATAGCCGCCAATCAGAGCAAAAAACTCTGCATTTGATTGATGCATTAATCCTGTATTACCATTTTCTTGATATGCATCAGCAAGCAGTTGATAAGCCAAATAATTTTCTTTATCTAATAATAAGTAGTCTCGCAGTACCTGTATTGCTTGTTTACTATTTCCTGCATTTAAATAGGCATTCGCTAAATTAAGGGCGATGACCACATTACTCGATGACTGACGGTATTTTGAATTCAATAGTGTTATAGCATCTTGGCTTTTTTCTTGAGCCAAAAGTACATCGGTCATAGTGTCTAAGTAGAAATGGTTATTGGGCCTACGCTTTAATAACGCAGTAATAATGGGCTGAGCTTGTTTTGCTTTATCATTGCGCAACAGTGCCATGGCATAGCCATAACGTGCGGCTTCATTGTATATACCAGAGCCTTTGGTGTACGCATTTTCAAAATAATCTAAACTGTAATCTTCGTCAAAAGAATAGCGGGCCAAAATGCGTGTCTTTGCTAAATGAAATGAAAGACTTGGTGGCAAATTTCGTTTTGGAAGTGACACGAGCCTAGCCCGAGCGTCTGCAATTCTGTTTTCTGTTAACGGGTGAGTTAACAGTCGTTCTGGTGGCTTCGATACCAGCCTTGATGCCGCAGCAAGTTTAGAAAAGAAAGAATCTGCTCCACGAGGGTCAAATCCCGCACGAGACAACAACGAAATACCCACTCTATCTGCTTCTTGTTCATTACTTCGAGTGTAGTTAATACCGAACTGAGCTTGTGCCGCAGATGATGCTTGTATTGCAGCAATCCCCGCCTGAGGGTCGGCAATAGCCAGCAATATCCCACCAATAAGCGACGCTATGGCTAAGGGCGATGTACGAGATTGAGCTTGAATTCGTCGCGCGATATGGCGTTGGGTAACGTGGGCTATTTCATGGGCCAAAACAGAGGCTATTTCACTTTCGCTGTCGGCTCTGGCGATAAGACCCGTGTGCATACCAATATGGCCGCCAAAAAACGCAAATGCATTGATGGCGTTATTATTTATGATAAAAAATTCAAAGGGGAAGTTGGTATTATTGGCGTGCAGAACAAGACGGTTCCCTAGATCTTGAATGTACTGTTGTAATACTGGGTCTTGTACTATGGGTGATTGTCCGCGAAGCTGACGCATTAACGCGTCGCCTATAATGACTTCTTTGTCCAAGGTAATGGCATCTGATGCAACTACACCTATATCAGGTAAAGCATTTTTATCGCTTGTTTGCGAAACCGCAGCAGAGCACAGCACCAGTGCTAACGCAGTACTGCCAGATACATATTTGATAAACTGTAATAATGTTTGTTTCAAGTTTGTTTACTTCGTCTCGTGAGTAACTAAATAGTATTGTTACGTGTACATTATTATATAAGAGTGCATAAAGTTACGAACAGTTTCATTAAATCGTGATTATTTTCTGCTATCTTATCAATTCTTTTGTAATTTTGTTTAAGGTAATGAAGTGCTAAACGTATTTCAGCGTTGGTATCAACGAAAATTCTCAGACCCCGATGCAGTCATGTTGCTGCTACTTATTCTTGTTAGCTCTATTGCATTAGTCTTTTGGGGCGAGATGATGATGCCTGTCATTGTGTCAGCAGTCATTGCTTATTTACTCGATTGGCCGGTGGTTAGATTACAAAAAGTAGGCATTAATAG
>CAYUZL010000086.1:0-9450 GCA_964449725.1 uncultured Alteromonas sp.
GGGTTGAACAATATTCAAATCCACGGGATTGGATTGAGAATACTTTGCTGTTTGCACTGGTGTGTTGGCAATAAACTTATGAATATAATTTGGACCGCCAGCTTTAGGCCCTGTACCTGATAAACCTTCTCCACCAAAAGGTTGAGAGCCTACAATGGCACCGATTTGATCACGATTGACATAAATATTTCCGGCGTTAATGGAATTAATTAATTTGCCGACTCGTCCATCGATACGAGTGTGGATCCCGAAGGTTAACCCATAGCGGCTAGCATTAATGTCATTTATAACCTTTTGTAATCCACCTGATGGATATTTTACTATATGTAATACAGGTCCAAATGTTTCTTTTTCTAAGTCTAAAATACTGTTTATTTTTATGACTGTTGGGGCCAAATAATGGCCTTTGCTCGGAAGGGTACCAGAATACTGTTTTATCACTCTGTTTTCTTTCTCAGCCAATGCTACATAAGCAGCAATTTGCTGTTGTGCTTGAGATGAAATTAAAGGCCCAACGTCGGTACTTAACTTCCACGGGTCACCAATGTGAAGCGCATCAATTGCACCTGCTAGCATAGTTAGAAACTTATCGTAGATATCGTCTTGTAAATACAACACTCTTATCGCTGAGCAGCGTTGACCTGCAGACTGAAACGCAGATCGTACTATGTCATTAACGGCTTGTTGGGGGAGAGCTGTAGAGTCGACTACCATAGCATTCATTCCCCCTGTTTCCGCAATAAGAGGCGCGTTGGGTAGTGCATGTTTTGCCAAGCTTCTATTTATTTGTATTGCGGTGTTGGTTGAACCGGTAAAACAAACCCCATCAATTCGGGGCGACGAAACAAGCACTGAACCGACGGTTTTCCCTGTACCTAACAACAATTGCAATGCGCTAACAGGAACACCTGCTTGATGACACAATTTAACCGCAAAATGAGCGATAATAGGAGTTGTTTCTGCGGGTTTGGCTAACACCGCATTGCCTGCGGCTAGTGCAGCGGCAATTTGACCCAGAAAAATAGCTAATGGAAAATTCCAAGGGGAAATACAAACAAATACACCTTGAGGTTTAGTGATATTTAAGTTTTCTATTTGATTGGCATAAAAGCGTAAAAAATCCACTGCTTCTCGAAGCTCTGCTACAGCGTCGAAACCATTTTTTCCTGCTTCTCGAGACAAAATAGCAAAAATTTCACCAGCATTGGCTTCAAGCAAATCCGCAATGCGGCACAATACATTCGCCCGTTCCGATGCACTGGCATTTACCCATGGTAAAGCGGATATCAAGGCACTAGAGACATCGTCTAAACCTGCGTCAACAGCTTCTCCTACAAGTGAAGCTGAATCAACTGGACTAATGATTGGGTGTGATTCTGCTTGTGTGCAAGGTTTTACTGTTAAGGACGTTACGTGCCATGTTTTATTCGTGAATTCGTTTCTAGCTTCTAAAAATTCTGTTTTGTCGGTGTGATAATATAAATCCCAGCCTTTTGAGTTTTTACGTTGCGGACCAAACAGTTCTGCACCATTGGCGATAGGGGCGTTAGTATTTTTGGTCAATGTTAAAAAGGGGTCGTTAGCGACCTCTTTAACAGGAATTTCCTCATTTACAAGTTGATTAACAAATGATGAATTCGCGCCATTTTCTAAAAGACGTCTAACTAAATAAGCTAATAAGTCTTGATGAACACCAACGGGAGCGTAAATTCTGCAAGGTACTGGGTTTTCCTTTCTAAGCGTGTCATACACACTGGTTCCCATTCCATGTAAACGCTGAAATTCATATTGAACGTCTTTTGGCGCAATGGCGACAATAGCTGAAATAGTATTGGCATTATGGGTTGCGAACTGAGGATAAATTCTGTCGCTCATCGAGATGAGCTTTTTCGCGCAGCAAAGGTAAGAAACGTCTGTAGCACTTTTGGTTGTAAAAACCGGAAAATACAAGCTGCCTTCAACTTGGGCGTGTTTTATTTCTGAGTCCCAATATGCGCCTTTTACAAGGCGAACCATGATTTTTCTGTCGAAGGTTTCCGCCAAACAGTTGAGCCAATCGAGAACATAGCTTGCAGATTTATTATAGGCTTGAACTACAACACCAAAACCGTCCCAGTTTTCCAAGGACTTGTCTGCAAGTACAGTTTCTATGACATCAAGAGATATATCTAGTCGCTCTGATTCTTCAGCGTCGATGTTAAGGCCAATGTTGCCAGCTCTGGATAACTGAGCTAATTCTAAAACCCGAGGAACGAGCTCTTTTGCAACGCTTTCTGAATGCGTTGATTCATATCTAGGATGCAGCGCAGAGAGCTTTATTGATATTCCCGGATTTTTTCTTGTGTCTTTATGAGTTGCTGTTTTACTTAAGGTTAAAATTGCATGCTTATATGAGTCAAAATACTTATTAGCTTCGTCATAGGTTATTGCGGCTTCGCCTAACATATCATATGAGTAATTGTAGCCTTGTTTTAGGCTAGCCTCTCCGCGTTTTACTGCATCTTCGATAGATTGGCCTAAAACGAACTGGTAACCCATCTCTTTCATTGCCCGTTTGACTGCGGCTCTAATAACGGGTTCACCTAATCTTTTAACTGTAGCTTTGAGGGTCTTAGTTACTGTTGCTTCTGCGGTTTTATTCAAAAGCTTACCAGTAAACATCAACCCCCATGTCGTCGCATTGACGAGTTGAGATGATGATTTACCTTTATGTTCCCCCCAATTTGAAGGAACAATTTTATCTTCGATTAATTCGTCAATAGTTCGTGTATCTGGCACTCTAAGTAAAGCCTCAGCCAAACACATTAATGCAACACCTTCGTCGGTAGATAGGCCATACTCGGTTAAAAAGACGTCCATTAATCCTGGGTTATTGGTTTTTCTTATTTTTGAAATAAGATCAAGTGACAACTTGTAGGAAATGTCGCGTTCGGAATCGGATAAAGCGTCATTGCTAGTCAATATATCTAATATTGTTCCTTCATCTTGACTTCTCGCCACTCGAATTAGGCTGCGACAATAATCTAGGTAGCTTTGTTGCATGGTGATATCTCTAAAATTTAATCTGGTTATTGAAACTCTTATATTTATATTACCGAAGTGGGGGAAGTCTTTATGACTTATATTTTTGATTTAAGGAATCTATTTGACTTTATTTTGATTTAATTTTAAGTTTGTTTTCATTTAATTCTAATTTTTTAGGCTTATGGACTTTTACGACGAAAAAATCATTGAAATATTGCAAGTTGAGGGGCGTATTCCTGTAACTGAATTAGCTAGGCGGGTTGGTATTTCAAAGTCTCCCTGTCAGGTTAGATTGAAAAAGCTTCAGCAGGACGGCTATATTCTTGGGTTTAAAGCGCAAGTGAACTATGCAAAGCTCAATAGAGAACAAATAGCCTTTACCGAGGTTAAGTTGTCAGACACGCGAGAAGCCGCACTACAAATGTTTAATGAAGCGGTACGGCAGCTTGATAAAGTTGAAGAGTGTCATATGATTGCGGGTTCATTCGACTATTTATTAAAAATTCGTACATCCGATATTGTTGAATATAGAAAGTTACTCGGGGAATCCATATCCCGCTTACCGTTTGTTGCAAATATGTCTACGTATGTGTCTATGCAATCGATAAAAGAGGCAAATGGCATGAGCAAAGAATAGTACATGCCCTAACACCTAAAACGTAAGTTATCACCCGAGAGCTGGTCGATTGATGTTTTTCCCATCAGTTTCATATCTCGTTCAATCTCAGCTCTCATTAGCCCAAGCGCTCTTTCTACGCCTGATTGGCCTGCGGCTGCGAGGGGGTATAGATACATTCGTCCAATGCCGACTGCCTTTGCGCCAAGAGAGAGTGCTTTTAAAACATGAGTTCCGCGTTGTACTCCACTATCAAACAAAACATCGATTTCATCTCCGACTTCCTCGACTATTTCTGCAAGTTGATCGAAAGAACTACGAGAGCCATCTAGTTGGCGGCCTCCATGATTTGAAATGACTATCCCCGTACAGCCAATATCCACAGCGCGACGGGCGTCTTCTCTACTCATTACACCTTTTAAACAGAACTCTCCGTCCCAAAATTTCACCATTTCGGCAACATCATCCCAGTTCATAGAGGGTTCGAGCATATTGGTAAAGTAATCGCCAATTGACGTTGCGCCTGCACTCATATCAATGTGCTCATCTAATTGTGGTAGTCTGAATTTTTCGTGGGTGACATAATTGATGCCCCACATGGGTTTGATTAAAAATTGTAATATACCGCTGAGATTCAATTGAAAAGGAATAGAAAACCCCGTGCGTAAATCCCGTTCTCTATTACCACCGGTAATAGAATCAACAGTTAGCATCATAACTTGTACACCAGCCTCCTTTGCACGTTCCATCATAGCTCTATTTAATCCTCGGTCTTTGTGAAAATAAAACTGATAGACTTGAGGCGAGTTGATTTGTTTGGCTATCTCTTCAATGCTTACTGTTCCTAATGATGAAACTCCAAATAGGGTTCCAAATTTTTCTGCGGCATTGGCTACAGCCCGTTCGCCTTGGTGATGAAACAAACGTTGTAATGCTGTTGGTGAACAGTAGACCGGCATGTCTAATTTTTGTCCCATTACAGTGACGGATAGATCCACATCTTTAACACCAGCCAGTACGCTAGGCACTAAATCACAACTTTCAAACGCAGCAGTATTACGTCGATACGTTGATTCGTCATCAGAGCCGCCATCAATATAATGAAATATTGGGCCGGGTAATCGCTTTTTTGCCAATGTTCGAAAATCATGAAAGTTGTGGCAATTTTTTAATCTTGTCATTTTAAACCTGTATTTTGGATCGTTTTAAGGCGAATAAACACCTTGATATAGAGTTTTACAATCGTCTAATTTGCGACACTAACAACATGAGCAGTTACGCTTGTGCTTTTCCATTTTGCCCACACCGGGGTTAAAGCTATTTGTTGGGTCTAGCTGACGATAAAAGTTTTGGAGGGCAGGTTCTGCTTGGTATACATGACCTACATTGTGTTCAGCGGGGTACTTGGCACCTCGGTTATCTAGTAAGTTTAGCATCTTCTTTTTGACAGCCATGGCATCGACGCCTTTTTTCAACACATAGTCTTGATGAAAAACGTGACAGAAAAAATGTCCGTAGTACAAACGTTTATCAATGTCACGGTTGATATCCTCGGGAAGTTGTTCAACCCAATCGGCGTCATTCCGACGCAGTGCTATATCTAAAGCAAGGATATCGCCTACTTTATTTTCGTTAAGAGTCTGATAACGAATTGCAGCTCCAGCGGCGGCAAAGCGATGCAAAAAAGCCTTTTCTGCTTCATCTGACTCACATTCAAAGTAGCTGCCGGAAGAGGGGGATTCTGCGAAAAATTGGCTTAAAAAAGTACGGGCTTCTTCAATACCGTCATCGCTCATTTTAAGAATAAGATGATGTTCGAATTGATGACGAAACTTAAGCATTCTTTCAGGTAAATGTTGAGGGAATAGTTTTGCAATCCCTTGCATTAAACGATCGGTGATGTAATTGGGTAAAAATGGCACCCGATTCAGTACCACATCTATTTTCGCTTTAATTGCAAACATTTTAGGGAGTTGATCCGTGCCTAAGTGTTTCACACTTAAAAAGGTGTCCTTGCCATAATCTTGCGCAACATCAAAAATATCTCGATGCATATATTCACCCACTTCGGGCATGGCTTTGAAGGAACTTAGAATATCTTTTCGAATTTTAGCTAAGGTATCAGGCGAGTTAGTTCCTATGTAAAAACTCTGTTCTTTTTTAGGTTTGGAAAACGTATCCAATCTCACTGCAAATACAGCTATTTTCCCCGCACAACCACTGGCTTCATATAATCGGTTTGGATCGGCGTTAAAGCGGCTTGGCGTATTGGCATTTACGTCTCGTAGTATGTCTACGTAATCCGTTGCCGATGCTTTTCCACTGCCATATTGTATATCAGTATCGCTAAAGGTTTCATTTTCCAGGTTGGTTAGTATTTCTTCTGGAGTGTCGCCTAATTCAATACCTAAATGGTTAACTAGGTTGAGTTCACCTTCCACATTTACCCAAGCGTAGACAGATAGCTCTGTGTACGCAGGTCCTCGTTTAACTAGCGTTCCTCCTGAATTATTTGCAACACCACCAACGATAGATGCCCCAAGACACGACGAACCGATAACGGAGTGAGGAGAGCGATCTAGTGGTTTAAGCGCTTTTTCTAATGTGTGAAGTGTGGTTCCAGGTAAACTGACTACCTGTTTTCCCTCATCCAATAAAATTAGCTTGCTCATGGCTAAAGTGTTGATGACAACCACGTCTCTATCGTAGTTAGAACCGCTGGGTGTCGAACCCTCCGTTAATCCAGTATTTGCGGCTTGCATAACCATAATGCAATCGGCATCAACGCAAAGTTTAAGTACTTGCCAAAATTCTAATAGCGTTTGCGGAAAGACAACGGCAAGGGCTTCACCTTTACCCGAGCGCCAGCCAGTAACGAAATGTTCGATATCACGTTTTCCAGTGGCGACCTTGTCTCTACCTAGAAGCGCTTCAAAATCACTAATTAATGAGTAATTTGATACAGCCATACTCTAATTCTCGTCCTTTTTATCTTAAAACCGCTAATGCTATTAACGCAATCACACCTGCGGTAATAACGTAGTATAAAGTGGGTAATATGGTTTTTCTTAGTGTCGCTCCTTCTTGACCGAGCAAGCCTACAGTCGCTGAAGCTGCAACTACGTTGTGAATTGCCACCATGTTACCCGCTGCGGCACCAACTGCCTGTGTGGCTACCATGAGTGCAGGTGTGATCCCCAAAGTTAAAGCGGCTTCATACTGAAACTGACTAAACATCATATTCGACACTGTGTTGGAACCCGCAATGAATGCACCTAATGCACCGATAGTAGGGCTGATTAAAGGAAAGGCATCACCAAAAATAAAAGCAAATAATTCTGCACCTGCCACAGGCATACTGGGTAAGCCTGCCAAATTTACACTAGAATTAATAAATAGGCGAACCATCGGAATAGTAAACACTAGAACAAAGCCTGCTCCCATAATGGTTTTAAATGAATCCCCTGTGGCCTTGCTGAATATTGATAATTTTTTACCTTTTTCACCTTGCATCATCAGTGCTGCGAGTGCACCAACTATCAGTATGCCTCCAGGCAAATACAGCGGACTAAACCCAGCATTAATGCCCACTTCGCCAAATATATCAGTGAAGTTTAGAGTTACTCCGGTAAGCATTGCTTTGAAATCGACAAAGACTCGTGAGCACACTAACAATGCAGCTACGATAAGATAAGGTATCCAAGCGATTACAGGTGATAGATTTTTGTTTACAGAGGTGTCGTCGTTTTTAATCTCTAAATTACCAGCCCACCCTTCTAACCACTCACTTTTCTTTGGGAAATCCCATACTGTTTTGGGCATAAATAAACCTCGTTTAGCAGCATTAACTACGATAGTCATGCTGACTAAACCTCCCAATAAAGAGGGAAATTCAGGACCTAAAAATATTCCGGTTAAAGCATAAGGTATGGTAAAAGTTAAACCAGCAAATAGGGCAAAAGGAAAAATTTCCAAACCTTCTTTCCAGCTTTTGTTCTTACCAAAAAATCGGGTTAACATCACAACCATTAAAAGCGGCATGAAAGTACCAACAATACCGTGGATAATGGCAACTTCAGTTGTGATCAATTGAATAAATTGTTCCCAGCTACTCCCTTGTGTTTGTAAGGTTGCTGAAATAGCGGTTGTATCTAAGCCTTTATTTACGCCTATTATTATGGGAGTTCCTACTGCACCAAATGAAACAGCAGTACTTTGAATCATCATACCCATGAGTACGGCGGCCAAGGCTGGAAATCCAATGGCAACCATCAGTGGTGCAGCAATAGCAGCGGGGGTTCCAAACCCGGATGCACCTTCAATAAAGGTTCCAAAGCACCACGCAATAATGATAGCTTGTATTCTTCGGTCCGGTGATACTCGAGTAAAGCCCATTCGTATAATTTGAATGGCGCCTGTGTATTTAAGCGTGTTGAGTAGAACGATTGCGCCAAAAATGATCCATAATACCGATACGGTAATGATCAAGCCTTGTAATATTGACGCGGTAACTCTGCCTACAGACATTTCCCAAACGAATAAAGCCATTGTTATTGTAACGGCAAGCACAATAGGCATAGACCTTCTTGCTGACCATTGTAGCCCGAGTAATAGTATTGCCGATAAGGCTATTGGGAGTAGGGCTAAAAGCCCCAATGTATGGTTCATAATCATCTCCTAGAAATCAATTCATATTGAGCAAAATAATTAAAGTGCTTCAAATTTGAACTAACAACCGATGTTAAATAGG
Organism: uncultured Alteromonas sp.; assembly: GCA_964449725.1. Classification (GTDB taxonomy): domain Bacteria; phylum Pseudomonadota; class Gammaproteobacteria; order Enterobacterales; family Alteromonadaceae; genus Alteromonas_F. Next base: position 8,391 of record CAYUZL010000086.1, read on the forward strand.
GGTTAAATCAATGTGAAATTAACTTTACACTTGCTTTCGCTATTGATATATATTCTTCAAAGACATTGTTTTTTTCTTTTTTTGCTATAATAAAGGTATTTTATGGTTAAAGCTGATGATATTTTTCTATTTGTAAATGTTGTAGACGATGGTTCTTTTTCCAAAGTTGCAGAAAAGTTGGAGTTAACCAACTCGGTTGTAAGTAAACGTATTGGAAGATTAGAAAAAGCGCTTAATATACAATTACTCTATCGTACTACACGTAAGTTAAGTTTGACTGATGCTGGTCAAGCTTTATACGGTAAAGCAAGGCTGGCGAAATTAGCGCTTCAAGATGCAGAAGATGCGGTAACAGGTTATGCAAATGAACTAAAAGGTACAATAAAGGTTACTGTACCGGCTGTATCAGCTCAAATCGTTCTTAACACTGCCGCTGCCACGTTTTGTCAACTTCACCCAAAAGTTAATATTGAACTCTCAGTAAGTAACCATCTAGTGGACCTTATTGGTGATGGTTATGATCTCGCTATTCGAACTGCCCACTTAGAAGATTCATCCCTTATTGCTCGACGCCTCATTGATTCTCAATGGATCGTTTGTGCAAGCCCCGAGTATCTGCGTTTGCATGGAGTACCTGAGTTACCAGAAGAGCTAAAAAATAGGCATTGTTTGGTTTATCGATATGATGGGAAAAACGCTGAATTGTGGAAATTCCAAGTTGACGGTGTGCCGCAAGATGTAAAAGTTGAGGGGCGCTTTAATACTAATAATTTAGATGGATTGCGACAAGCATCACTGGCTAATTTAGGTATTGCTTATTTACCCAGAGTGCTAGTGCATGAAGATTTAGTATCAGGTCGCTTAATTCCGATACTGGAAAAGCAGGCTAACAAGCGCTTGGGTGTTTATGCTGTGCACCCAAGAACTCGTCAGCCTGATAAAAAACTAAAATTGCTGATCGAGCATTTCAGAATGGCCTTCCAAAATAAAAAAGAATACTTCTATTAAAACGTGAACTTCGCTGATAGCTGAAAGTAATTAGAATCTATGTCTTCTATGG
>CAYUZL010000087.1:0-3394 GCA_964449725.1 uncultured Alteromonas sp.
GCCCCGGGGAAGATGTTGATTCAGTTGCAGGGAAGGTTCTTGTCGGAGAAGAATGGGGGGCGTGCTTTGCTCATATGTATGGGAATGTAGAGCAGGTTCAGGGGTTTACTATCACTAATGCGGCAAAAGATTTACGTCAGCTTGTGAATACCATGAGTGGGGAAGGGAAAACCTTTATCTACGGTGTCTCCTATGGTACTCAATTGGCATTAAGAGCTGCGCAATTAGACGGTTTAAACATAGACGGGTTAATTTTGGATTCTTTGGTTCCTATGCAAAACGATAGTCGCTATGGGCTCAGTAAGCGGTCTCACGTTGTTGATTCCGTTGGCAAAGAATTATTAGATAAATGCAATCATTCAGGTAAATGTGGTGGTGAAACGTCAGAGTCAATAAAAGAGTCTCTTTCTAAATTAATTGTAAAATCAAATAACCTAAAAGATTTTTCGGAAAATTTACCTGACGCAAGTCTTTCCAATACTTTGGGAGTCTTATTGGATATTCCTCCTATTAGAAATGAGATACCCAAGATTATTCGCTCATTGTCGATTGGTAATACATCAATATTAGAAAAAGCGATAAACGATGTGACTGCTTATTACTCTGGGCTGAATTTAGGTTCCGCTAATTTTGGTTCGTCTATTCCTTTGGTTCAAATTATTACGGCTTCAGAAAATAATCTCCGGCCCAATCTAACCAAAAGCGATATAAAAAAAGAAGACGCGGGATTGTTGTTCACTAGCCCAATAAGCAGCCTAATGGCAGAAAATAGCATGCCCACCTATGAAAAAGATAACTATTACGCAAAATTACCCACCAATCTGCCAAAAACCTTAATTTTGCAAGGAACGCTAGATCCCAAAACGCATTTTAAAGCTGCAAAAACACATGCTTTTGAATTGAGTAAACTGGGTCAAGTATCCTTTGTTGATGTCACTGACGGTGTGCATTTTATTGCATTAACTGCGCCCGAATGTTTCAAGCAACATGTAGGTTTATTTATGACGAATAAAGAGCAGAAGCAGACTGCTTGCCAAGATGAAGCAACGCTAGTTCGGTTTTAGAATTAACTTTTAAAAGTATTCATATATTACCTATAAACATAGGGAGTTTAAATGTCCAGGCCTAGTAAATACTTTTTACAATTGACACTCGTCATCAAAGTCGATAATCGATTCGCTTGCGGTGATATTCGATACTATTTGTCTCAGTATATTTCACAAACTCATTATAAAGAAAGCACTAGTATTTAGTTATTACTAGTGTTATGTTCTTACTAGTGATAACTAAACACTAGTGATGATGAGCAAAACTAAAATCGACGTTAGCGAAAATGACATGCTGGAACAGCAAGTCAAAAAGTTTCAAAAAGAGCTCAATTCAGGAACAGTTGCGCTAATGCTGCTTTCGGTAATTAGTCGGGCTAAACAGCCATTGTATGGTTATGAGATCGCTAAACAGCTTCAAGATAAAAATACGGGAAAACAAGGCGCTATCTATCCAGTATTACGAAATCTTCATAGCAAAGGGTTGCTAGAGTGTGAGGTAAAGCTTTCAGAAACTGGGCCTCCACGAAAGTACTTCAGCATTTCTCCGTTAGGGCAAAAAGTACTCGAACAGTGGCTGTTAACTTGGCAGTTGACCCAGACTCAAGTGAATAAGATTTTAGGTAGGAATGAAGACAATGAGTAAACATCACCATGATATCCAGATATATCTCTCAGAATTAAAGCATGTGTTGAAGGGCCAGCCTGAAGGTTTAATTCAGGATGCATTAAATGACGTTGAAAACCATCTACATCATGCTGTACTTGAAGACTCTGAATCTAGTTTTGAATCAGTGATAGTCAATTTGGGTAGTCCGTTAGAAGTTGCTTCACAGTATGTTCAGATGGAAAATGAATCTCAAGATTTTCTCCAAGGTCCGAATACAAAGCCTTCAAAATTTAATGGTTTTTTTGAACCACTGTTTTGTTTCAGCGATTACAAATCACTGGCTTATTATTTTGTTGCACTACCATTGAGCGTATTTTATTTTGCCTGGCTTGTTTTATTTGGACTACCCAGTATTGTGTTGTCGGCATGTATTCTAGGTATTCCGGTTTTGGCATTGTTTCTTAAAGTGCAGAGTTTTTTGGCCCTATTTGAAGGACAACTCATCAACGCATTGTTGGGGGGGCGAATACCTCGACGATCCTCAATAAAGGTGAGGCGTGAGGAATCGAACAAAAGTATTGTTTCGTCATTAATAGGCATAATTAAATCGCACCAAGGTTGGAAAATGAGCTTGTATACGGCTTTACAACTTCCGCTAACTGCAACTTACTTTAGTCTGTCGTGTTTGTTGTTTGTCGGTTCACTTGCATTAATAGCCACACCGATAGTGGATCCTGTTATTCATTATTTTTCCCCTAGTTTGCCGGTCGACCTTCAATGGTACTGGCTTCCAGTAACTAGCATAGTTGGAGCGGTAGGCGTGACATTGTCTTTGCATATATCACGAGCTGTAATGAGTTTACATTCTGGTATCGCTAGGTGTTTATTAACTGAACACTGATGTAATTTCCTTCAGCGTGTAGCTTAACACCACTAAATCCCTATTAAAATTCGGTAAGGGGCACACACAGTGCGCCTATTACTTCTGTTTATCTGGAGAACAGCTTCATGACGTTAACTAAAAGAGCTTATATTTTGTTTGAAGTGTTTGGTTTTGTAGCTTTTGCACTAGTGAGTAAGGCACTTGTGTCGCTCTGGACTTGGAAATATTCAGGGCCGATTACCTTGCTGACTACACTGCTATTTTTAACTGTTTTTATGCACTTCAAAGGGCGGAGCTGGTCAATGTACGGCCTGAAACCACTAAGAGGGTTGAAAGCAAAGTTACTTGTTTTGCCTCAATGCCTGTTAGTATTTCTGGCGTTTGCCATAGCCGTGGGTTCGGTCATGGGCATAGCTGAGGTATTTCAGATAGCGTTTTTACAGGAAGTGGATAGCGGCGTCGAAGCACGTTTTGGAGAAGTCAGAGGTAATTTACCTCGATATCTCATGTGGCTTACTATTGTTTGGACGTCGGCAGCGTTTGGTGAAGAAATGTTTTTTCGAGGATATCTTATTACCCGGTTACAAGAAGGTTTCTCTCATACATTTATGGCCCCTGTTATTACTGTTTTCATTTCCGCTGTTTTTTTTGGTTATGGCCATCTGGGATCCAAAGGCCTCCGTGGTTTCTTTGTTACGGGCCTTTTTGCCGTCTACTTTGGTGTTGTGTTTTTAAATTTTAAAAACACTTTTTGGCGTTTAATCTCATTTAACGGCGTCTTTAATCCCTTTCTCTTCTAACAATTTCCAATCCACCGCGTCTCTGCATGATGTCTATATCCTTCTTCGCCTGAAA
>CAYUZL010000088.1:0-3902 GCA_964449725.1 uncultured Alteromonas sp.
CTGTAATTCGGGTAAGGATTGAATATCTTCAGAAAACGTCTGCTCTACACCCACAGATTTTCTGATCCTAGACACTTCCACTTCCCGCGGGTCAATACCGTGGCACCTGTCCCATAAAACAGCGCCCATTTTCCCAAAATGCTTGGTTAAAAATTCAATGTCACTTTCTACAACGTCACGCCCTGTAAACAAACCAAGGTGCTTTAATTTCTCATTAGTTACCTTACCAACACCCGGGATCTTATTTAGCTTCATTGTGGAAATGAAAGCAGTGACGTCATCTGGCGCTATGGTGAACTGCCCATTGGGCTTGTCCATGTCTGAGGCGATTTTTGCAAGGTACTTTATAGGCGCAATACCCGCCGACGCCGTAAGTCCTGTTGCATGGAAAATGTCTTGTCGAATTTGCTGAGCAATCAGGGTCGCTGAGCCGTGGTGAAAGCTGCACTCTGTTAAGTCTAAATAGGCTTCATCTAACGATAAAGGCTCTATTTTTTCGGTAAACCGTTCAAATACACTTCGGATTTGCTTACTTACCGCAACGTAAACATCCATTCGACCAGGAACAACAATAAGATGGGGACACTTTTTTATCGCCATAGCGGTAGGCATTGCCGAGCTCACACCAAATTTTCTGGCAATGTAATTACAGGTAGATAGTACCCCCCGCCTGTCCGACTTCCCCCCAACCGCAACGGGTTTTCCCGCTAGGCTGGGGTTGTCTCTAATTTCCACCGACACATAAAATGCATCCATGTCGATATGCGCAATTTTTCTTTGCACCGTGAATTATCGCAAGGTCTTAAAGAATTTGATTCTTTTTCCATTCATCCAGCTTGTTTTGTCGAAGTTCATCCCGCTCCATACGGGATTTTTTCCGATCGCAAGGTTCAGGGCAATCACAGGCTTTTTCTATTCCTACCGCACCCAAACCACCACATGAACCCGCAATAGATTTACTTTGCAGTATGTAACCTAATGCCATTGCTACAATAACAATAAGGAATAGCGCGAACGCTAAAATAAATGTAGACATCATTTCACCTAATAAGTCTCGACCATGTCATCAAATGTCGACGAGGTCAGTTCTTCAAATTTGTCGCCGTTTTTCACTATAACTAAAACAGCAATATCATTTTCATTGGCAAGGGCCAGTGCCTTTTCTACACCCATTACATTAAACGCGGTAGCCAACCCATCAGCAATCATTGACGATGGATGCACAACAGCTACAGAGACCGTATTATGTTGAATTGGCTTTCCCGTTTTCGGATTAATTAAATGAGAATAGCGAACGCCATCCTCTTCGTAATAGATACGATAATCTCCTGACGTCGCAATTGCATTATTGCCAATTGAAATAATGCGTTGTACCGCTCGCACATGAGTAATGGGTTTTTCAATAGCAATAGTCCACGCTTTACCGCTTGATTTTTTACCGCTGACGCGCATTTCACCACCAATTTCGACCAAATAATTAGTCACATTAGCTTGTTCTAACAGTCTAGCTAGTTCGTCGACGGCATAACCTTTAGCGATGGTAGATAAATCAATATAGAGCAAGGGATGTAACTTAGTTACCGAATTACCCGACAACCTGAACTTATCTAGCCCGACATACTTGCGTATTTGTTCCACCGCTTCATCAGTAGGAATAGTTTCTGGCCTTTTCGTCGGACCAAACCCCCACAAATTAACCAGCGGCCCAACGGTAACATCAAGAACACCATCACTTAACTCCCCTAGCCTAATCGCTTCTTCAAGAACCCCTGCGGTTTCTTCAGATATAGGAAAAGGTTTGGTATATCGATATTGATTTAAACGGGACAGTTCTGACTCTGGGTCATAAGTAGACATCAATTTATTAATTTCAAATAAACGCTTAGTGACATCAGCCTTAAATATCTCAACATCAATATCTTCGTTTTCAGGAAACTTGATATTGTAATGAGTTCCCATAGTCGCGCCGCTTATATGTAGCTCAGTATGTTGAGGCTCTTTACTGCAACCTAACAGCAATAGAACAAACACAGCATTCAATACATACTTAAAATTCACACCACAACTCCATCAATAGTTTCAACAAAAAAGGGGCCAACGCCCCTTTTTTAATAATTAAACTCGATGTTATCCACCGAAATCATCTAGCATGATGTTTTCGTCTTCCACACCTAAGTCTTTTAGCATGCCAATAACGGCTGCGTTCATCATAGGAGGACCACACATATAGAATTCACATTCTTCTGGCGCAGGATGGTCTTTAAGGTAATTCTCTAACAATACGTTATGAATAAACCCAGTGTACCCTTCCCAGTTATCTTCTTTTTGCGGATCTGACAACGCCACATGCCAATCAAAGTTTTCATTTTCTTTTGCAAGCATATCGAAATCTTCAACATAGAACATTTCGCGAGCAGAACGAGCACCGTACCAAAAGCTCATCTTACGCTTTGATTTTAATCGACGAAGTTGGTCGAAAATATGTGAACGCATTGGCGCCATACCAGCACCACCACCAACGAATACCATTTCATTCTCAGTCTCTTTCGCAAAGAACTCTCCGAAAGGCCCAGAGATAGTCACTTTGTCACCTGGCTTACAGTTCCAGATGTAAGATGACATTTTACCTGCAGGTAAGGTTAAATTATTAGGCGGCGGCGTAGCGATACGCACATTCAGCATAATAATGCCTTCTTCTTCAGGGTAGTTCGCCATGGAGTACGCACGAATGGTTTCTTCGTCTACTTTAGATTCAACATCAAAGAAGCCGAAATGTTCCCAATCACCGCGATACTCTTCAGGAATATCAAATTCCTTATATTTAACATGGTGAGCTGGCGCTTCAATTTGAATATAACCACCAGCTTTAAAAGGAACACTTTCACCGTCAGGAATGGCTATTTTGAATTCTTTGATAAAGGTCGCTTTGTTATCGTTAGAGATAACTTCACATTCCCATTTTTTAACACCAAAGATTTCTTCTTCAAGCTCAATATTCATATCTTGCTTGATAGCAACCTGACAAGATAAACGGCAACCTTCTTTTGCTTCTTTCTTACTAATGTGATCAAGTTCTGTTGGTAATATCTCACCACCACCGTCGTGTATATCAACGCGACATTGGCCACAAGAACCACCACCGCCACAAGCTGAAGAGACAAATATGCCTGCATTGGCTAATGCGCCAAGCAACTTGTCTCCAGGTTGGGCTTTTATTGCTTTTTCTGGATCGTTATTAATTAAAATTGTCACTTCACCGCTAGGCACTAAACGAGATTTTGCGAAAAGAATCACAAAAACCAGCACCAAAACGATGGCAACAAACATACCGACACCGAGTAAAATTTCTGGGTTCATAATCAATTATTCCTTACTGCTAATAGTTACAGCGCAATGCCGCCGAATGACTGAAAACCAAAAGCCATCAATCCAGCGGTAATAAACACTGAGCCCAGACCACGAATGCCTTCTGGCATATCCGCATACTTTAGTTTTTCACGTACTGCAGCTAAAAGCACAATTGCTAACGCCCAACCACAACCACTACCGAACCCATATACAATACTCTCAGTAAAGTTGTAATCTCGTTGCACCATGAAGGCAACGCCACCAAATATTGCGCAATTCACCGTGATCAAAGGCAGGAAAATACCCAAAGCGTTGTACAAAGGCGGGAAGAATTTATCTAACGCCATTTCTAATATTTGTACTAACGCAGCGATAACCCCAATGAAGGTTAAGAATTGCAAAAAGCTTAAATCAGCATCAGGAAACCCTAGCCAGTCTAAAGCTCCAGGAGCAAGTACTGCACTATAAATAACTTGGTTAGCAGGTACTGAAATGGTTAAAACCACAATAACTGCCACACCGAGTCCCATAGACGTTTTCACTTTCTTAGATAC
>CAYUZL010000089.1:0-10994 GCA_964449725.1 uncultured Alteromonas sp.
GACAGATTTTGATATTTGTGCAGTGGGTGATTTTCATCAATTTTATTTTCTTCTAACCAAGTTAAACGCGAACCTGATGCCTTGTGTAAACTAACTTGTGATGGGCTATTGATGGTGGAAAAACTGTCAATATAAACACCACCATTGCGGCTAAAAACGGTATTGTGAAAGCCACTTCTTTGAGTGACGCGTTTAACTGATTTGCCGTTAAGTGAAGCGGCATACAGGTGGTTTTCAATAGGGGTATCCTTTCTGCCACTGAAATAAACCGTGTTTGCTTCTTCATTTACCGCGTCTAGGCTCGTTACCACCCAATCGCCTTGCGTGATTGAGTTTTGTATGGAACCATCAATGTTGAATAAATATAAATGGTTAAACCCAGAGCGTTCAGATGCCCAGATAAACTGCTTACCGTCATTTATAAAACGTAAGCTGTCATGCAGGTTTACCCACGTATTCGAGGTTTCAATTAATACATTGGTGGTGGTATTTGTTGTGGTATCAAATAAATTTAACGCCAGTTCTTGTTGGTTTCGCGTCTGGATTTGAAAAGAAAATTGGGTGTTAGAGGCCCACTTTCCCCGTGCAAAATAGATGTCATTATTCTGAGATAAACCGTGTTTGAGAGGTACTTCAGTGCGTACAGCTGACTGTATTGATTGTACGAAAAGCGCAATCTTAGCATTACCAGTGCCCGCTCTAGGATAGCGCTGCTCAATAGTCTTGATGGTGTCAGCATAAATTTCACTGCGGGTAATGATATCTACAGGGGTTTCATCAACGCGAGTAAATGCAATGCTTGATTCGTCAGGGGCAAACCAATACCCAGTTAACCTGCTCATTTCTTCTTGGGCAACAAATTCGGCCATTCCAAACTTGATAAGACCACCGCCTTTTTGCGTGATTGCCGTTTCTTTATTGGTTTGTATGTCCTTAATAAATAAGTTTTGGTTACGAATAAAACCAATGTATTGCCCTTTAGGAGACAAGCGGATATCGGTTTCAACCTCAGGTGTATTTAATAGTCGGGTGACCTTTGCGGGAGACCTTGCTGTCGCCAAGGTATATAAATAGGCATCGCCTGCGAGAGGGAAAAGTATTTCAGTGCCGTCTTTCGACCAAGTATAACTTACAATTCCGCTACCAGATAAGCGCATTCTTTCTCTTCGCGCTTTTTCTTCATCAGATAAGTTTTCATTACCTGAACTTAAACTGTCAGAGTCGACTAACAGTTGCGTTTTCCCCGATTCAACATTGTATTCCCAAAGATCGAATCGCTCGTAGTCAGTGTCTTTGCCTTTTAAGAACGTCACTCGTTTACTGTCAGGAGAAAGTCTGAGCATCCGAGGGGTTGTTCCGTCTAAGGACGGAGACTCAAATATACGTTCAATAGACAACGCGTCTTTGTGTTCGTGAGACCAACTCACGTTACTAATACACGCCATCAAGATGATAGAAAAAACTGTTTTCATTACACTATTCCTAGCTATTTGCAGCTACACGTCAAAGTTTTCTAGGTGCTGCGCTATTTCAGGCCAAATAAGTTTGAATACCTCTTCTCTGAGTTCCGTACTTTGTTCAGATGCACAGAGATTACCCGATTCATCAGAATCGACTTTGGCATTGTCTTTAAGTGCAGATGTAAACGAAGAAAATACATTTTTATCGTAAAACTCTGGAGAGCTAATACCGTATAACTGAGATAGTCGTTCAGCAACCTCTTTGCTTTGACGTTCCAATTCAGCGCGATTAATGGATTTTTTCTTGTCTAAAATCGTTAATACTACGGCATAGCGTTGTAGTGTTTCTTGCATACAGCGACTCAGTAACCAAGCGCTGTTGTAGTGATCACCCGACGACGCAGGAGGAAGAATTAAATCCCTTTCTGTTTTTACCAGCCCTAAGCTTTCAAACGTAGCGATTAGCTTTGTTGCATAAGTTAGCGCGCTGTCTTCATCCATATGCATGAACAGCTCTCGCTGAAGTAAGGGATAAAGGTTCGACACTAGGGTTAAGATTGATTGTACCGTTACGCCTTTATTGGCAAAAACGTTTGCCATAATTAAGCTGGGGATGGCAAAGAGGTGAATGATATTGTTGCGGTAATACGTTAACAGCGACGCACGGTTGTCTTTAGGAGATATCAATCGGCCAAAGTTGTCTTGGGTAACGTTAAGGCGCTGAAGCGATAAGGTGGATTCTAATAACTGCTTTGCATCTTCTTTCGGCAAGGTTACATCATCGCTAAAGGGCGACAATGTTTGAATTTGAATGAAGTCAGACAGTGCAGAAGTGAGTTCTTGCTCACTGAGCGTATGGGTTTTTGATGACAATAAGCACAAGCTGGTTAATGCCATACCATTGGCTGCTGCATTGGTATTGACCGAGGTCATTATATTGGTAGCCAAGTCGTTGACCACAGGGGTAAGCCATTGAGGTTTCTTATCTGACGGTTGGGTTCTTTCGTTCCGCCATTCAGGAATGTGTTGGTCGAGGTATTTATGCAGCGTAATTGGCTCGCCAAAATTCACGTAACCATGACCATAATTTTTTAATTTACGTATCGCTTTGAATATTTGTAATGGAGATTCTTTTTTCTTGTTAGAGCCTTTTAGTTCTTTTTGATAGCTTTTTACTTCCATCACATTTTCATAGCCAATGTACACAGGCACAATACTAACGGGGCGATGAATGCCTTTTAAAACCGCTTGTACTGTCATGGCTAACATACCCGTTTTAGGAGGAATAACACGGCCTGTTCGACTTCTTCCACCTTCAGGGTAAAATTTTACCGAGTATCCCTTGTTGAATAGAAACTCGAGATATTCACGAAACACGGCTGTGTAGAGTTTTTTACCCGCGAAACTTCTACGTAAGAAGAAAGCGCCACTGCGTCTAAAAATGCCGCCAAAAGGCCAAAAATTCAGGTTTATTCCAGCCGCGATATGTGGGGTAACAAGGCCTTGGTGATAAATTACATAAGTGAGTAATAGGTAATCCATGTGGCTGCGGTGACAGGGAATATAAACAATTTCATGACCTTGATTAGCAAGTTCGCGAATACGATGTGCATGGCCTACATGAATACCGTTATAAATTTTATTCCAAATCAAAGTCAGTATTTTGTCGCCAAAGCGAACCAGACCTTCACGGTAATCTGAGGATATTTCTTCTAAATAAGAAAGAGCTTCTTTTTTGGCATCAGCTGATGACTGGTTTTTTTCTTCCACTTGCACTGAAATAGCTTGTTTTACCGATTCAGAACCGAGTATTGCGTTGTTTCTATGTTGTATATCGACGAGGGTTGGGCCGATCATAGACTGACGTTTTCTATGGAAGTGAGTGCTTGCTAATCTTATTAGTTTTCGGGCTATATCACTGTCACTGCCTTTTAAATCGGCCATTTCCCGTGATGAAACCGCCTTGCTATAACTAATAAAACTATCTCGCCCTAAGAATAAGATGATGAATAATTTTCGTAACCATGTCGGTGTCGCATTACTTACAATTAGGTCGGTAAAATCGGGTTTGGTGCGGTCCGGTGCTCTTCCCCAGGTAATAAAAACAGGGACGATCTGCAAATCGAGCTGAGCATCCTGTCGATGCATACGGAAAAATTCTGTAAGTGTTTTATTTACCCCAGTCATGGAAGGTTTCTTGCCAAATAAGGGTTGCGTACCTTTTAAAAAATAGCAATTGGGGTATAGCTCACCATTGATGGACACTGTGTCAGTAGGCTTAGGAAGGCCCAATCTAGCAGCGGACTTACTTAGCGCTAACTGATCGGAAACCGAGTCACTCATCAAGAAGTAGATGAGTGGCTTTGTTCTATCAATTTTAAGCTCTGATAGATTACCAGGAACATCTTTCGATCGAACAAGTAAAGCGACGGGATATTTTAATACTTTTAAAAGCGCGTTGCGCATCCAAGACATGGAAAAAACCTGATTTAGCAAAAACACGAGAAAGTGTATCACAGTTTTTAAAAGGGTTTGATGTTGCGGATTGTAAGCAACTGTATATACTGACACCAACTGTATAGATTAACAGGCTGGTTATGCGTCCACTAACTCAAAGACAAGAAGAAGTTCTTAACTTAATTAAAACTACGTTGAAAGACACTGGCATGCCGCCGACACGAGCGGAGATAGCAAAACAGCTTGGGTTTAAATCGGCAAATGCCGCAGAAGAACACCTTAAAGCGTTGGCGAGAAAAGGGGTGATTGAAATCTTACCGGGTACATCGCGAGGTATACGTGTACATGCAGAGGAAGCGCCTGAAGACGTTGTAGTTGGGCTTCCTTTGATTGGTCGTGTGGCTGCTGGCGAACCTATTCTCGCTCAAGAACACGTAGAGTCACATTATCAGGTTGATCCTATGTTGTTTAAACCCGGGGCAGATTATTTGCTTCGCGTATATGGCGAGAGTATGAAAGATATCGGCATTATGGATGGCGATTTACTTGCCGTACACCGTACTACTGATGCATCAAATGGACAGGTCGTGGTAGCTCGTGTTGATGATGAAGTCACAGTCAAACGGTTGGAAAAGAAAGGGAGCAGCGTATTGCTTCATGCTGAAAATGATGCTTTTTCACCAATAAAGGTAGATTTGGCAACGCAACCTTTCTATATTGAAGGCTTGGCGGTTGGCGTAATTAGAAATGCTGACTGGATGTAAGCTCTTTTAGTACGCGTTTGCGTTTGGCATTTATGAATAAAAATGTAGTCATCGGTCTTTTCTTTGGGTTAGCCATGTTAGTGGTCGGTGCTATTTTTGCCGTCGCGTTACTTGATGAACAAGAATCAAAAAATGGTTCTTTCGGTGACTACCATAGTTATCAATCGGCTTTACCCTTAGCGCCCTTTTCCCTCGTTACTCATAAAAATGAAACCTTTACAGAAAAAGACTTAGAAGGGCATTGGACACTGGCTTTTTTGGGGTATACCTCTTGTCCCGATGTTTGCCCTATCACCTTGTCTGCTTTGGCAGATATTTATCCCCAGTTAGTGAGTGCACTTCCAAATGATGAGATACAAATTTTATTTGTAGCTGTGGATCCTAAAAGAGATACTAGCGAGCGATTGTTTGAATATATTAACTACTTCAATTCTGAATTCATCGCCGCAACCGCGCCTCATGAGTCTTTGTTTCCCGTTGTACGCAATATGCGAATGATTTATGCGCTTACGGAAGAACAAGACAAACCTTATTACTTTGTTGATCACAGTGCTTCTATTACATTAATCGACCCTTCCGCTCGTGTGGTAGGCCGTTTTAAGGCTGAAACAGTTGATGGTGGACCTCCGGTAAGTAATACTCAGCAAATCTTGGCACTATTACCTAGGATAGTGAATGGCGAACTCTAAACCTGTTTTTACTATTAGGCCTGCTTTAGCATCTGATGTTGATGTAGCCGTAGAGCTCATTCTTGCCGCTGCAGAATCTTTATTGGTAGGTATTTTTGGTGGTGGAGATAAGCAAATAACCCATGATTTTCTTACCAATGCTTGGACAATTAAACATAGCCAATTTGGTTATGGCCAGCATATTGTGGTTTGTGTTGATGGTGAGGTCGCGGGTATTTGTACTCATTGGCAAAAAGACATGCCCGAAGTCTTTGCGAAAGATACGGCTAAATCTATCGTTGATTTTTATACTCTTGAACAAGCTCAGGACGTTATAGCCCGTTCAAAGGCGGCGACTTATGCCATATTAGTTCCTAAGGAAGCGTCTTTAATTATTGGCCATGTGGCTGTGTTAGTTAAATTCCGTCGCTTGGGGTTGGCGGCTAAATTGGTGTCTTTTGTAGAAAACATCGCACTGCAAAAAAGCAAAACAATATTGGCGCTAGATGTTGAACAAGACAACCATACTGCCATTGCCTTTTACCGCAGTATTGGTTTTGTTGAAGACTCAGAAGGGCCTGATCGCTCACCCTTTATGCATATGATTAAAGCATTACCTCCCAAGGTTTAGTCGGGGTAGGTACCATCACTTCTTGCCACAAAAAAAGGCTGAGAATACCAATAATATCGGCCATTTTGGCTCTTACTTGGTGCGGTACAATTCACTCTAGAGCGCCCCACAGGTAGTGATATCTGTGTTTCTACCTTTAGTACATTGGCGCTTAGCGAATGTTCAATTTTATTGCCTTTATAAAAGCACTGAAACAAATGGGTATGAATATCACTGGCGTCAAATTTCATACTAAAGTGTATGTTATCTCCCTGTTTTCTTTCTGGATTTGTTGGCGTGACATGAGTTATAGGAAGTCCGAGGCTTCTCATTTTAGTTTTTAGGGTGTTTAAGTTTGCGTATATTCCGGCAGCGGGAAAGCGAGGTAAAGCAGATAAATTACTTGAACCCGATACTGCGCCAGAATGCTGGGCAAAGCCTATGTACCCTTCATGTTTTAGACGGTCCGACAAACGTTCGTTGTATTCACCAAAAGGATAAGCAAGCCATTGAGGCACAGTTTCACCTAACCGTTCTTCAAGTTGTTGTTGTGCATTTTTCACATTTGACCAGACACGGCTTAACCATTGTTCAGAGGTTTCTCCTGACATTCGGTCGAGCATATGTAAATGATCTAATGTATGGTTTGCGAACGTAACACCTGCGCTATGCATTTGTTTTACCTGAGCCCAAGTTAATTGGTTCTTTTCTTGGCTAATTCGTTCGGGGTTGATAAACACTGTATAGGGCAGCGCCATTTCGCTCAGAATAGGATGTGCATTTTCTAATATGTTGTTATACCCGTCATCGAAGGTGATCACCACTGCATCTTCAGGTAGTGGTAAATTATTTTTTAATCCTTCAATTAGGCTTTTTGCATCTATCACTGTGTGGTTAGCCGTTATATAAGCCATATGTTCGCGAAATAGCGCGGGGCTAACGCTGGTACTGGGCGGCGTGGCTGTGGAAACGTGGTGATACACTAAAATAACGGCGCTATTGCTGGGTATGTCACTTTCGCTAAATGCACTGAAGGTTAAAAGGCTCATAAGAAAAAAAAGAGCGGTTTTCATGGTAATATCCTGTTTGATTTTAACTAGAGCATTTTTAATGTGTTGATACGCTTTTTGCGACTTGGCGGGTGGGCGTCCCATCGCCATTTACTTTTACTCGCCTTTCCAATGATACTCGCCAATATTACCACACCTCTAGTCGGCATGGTGGATACCGCTGTTTTAGGTCATATGGGCCAGCCTTCAATATTAGCTGGAAGTAGTATAGCGGCACTTATTTTTACCCAAATCATCTGGATTTGCGGATTTATTCGCATGTCTACCACAGGGCAATCTGCTCAGGCTCTAGGCGCTAAAGACAGAGACAAAGTCGCTAAAGTGTTTTGGCAAGGGTTTTCTCTAGCCTTAATTATTGGCGTGATGTTATTTATGGTTCGAGAAGGTGTGCTTGATGCAGGACTGGCATTAGCAAACCTTTCTAAGGATGGGACCAATGTTGCTGTTGATTACTTTTTCGTGCGTAGCTGGAGTTTCCCTGCGGCGTTGATGAATTTAACTATGGTGGGGTGGTTAATCGGTCAGCAACAAACTCGACGTGTGTTATTGGTACAGGTTGTTGGGAATTGTGTAAATGTAAGCCTTAATTTCTTCTTTGTGTATGGATTATCGTTAGGTGTTAAAGGCGTTGCTACTGCTACGGTTATATCTGAAGTATTAATGTGCGTTTGTTACCTTTATTCCTGTGGGGCTTTAATGCAGTGGCGTAAACCCCAAATAGCGTGGTTTCAGCAAAAAGGGTTAAATTCCGTACTTAGTCTTAATGCCAATATGTTGCTTCGAAATTTAGTGCTGCAAATCTGCATTGCTTTTATCACCTTACAAGGGACTCGACATGGTGTTGTTGCTGTAGGCATTAATGCTATTTTAATGCAGTTTTTTGCACTCATTGCATTGGGGTTAGATGGTATTGCCTATGCTGTTGAAGCTCTAGTTGGAAAAGCAAAAGGTGCCCGAAGTCGGGTGTTATTTTTTAAGTCTATCACTCAAGGGTTACTTTGGTCTTGCATTTTTGCGGGGGGATATGCCGTTATTTTCAGTATTTTTGCTACTTCTATTAGCGAAGCCTTAACATCTCACGCAGATATCTTAGACGATTTTCAGTCTTACATATGGGTTTTGATTTTACTTCCTTTATTGGGACATTGGTGCTTTTTGTTTGATGGTGTAGCGGTAGGTTTAACGCGATCAAAAGCCATGCGGGATACATTATTCTGGAGCTTTATTTTTGGCTTTCTACCAGTTTGGTGGTTGTTTCAATACAAAGGGAATGTCGCCCTATGGATTGCGATGTTAGTTTTCGTGGCGTTTAGAGGAGCAAGTCTAGCGTACGTTTTTTATCGAGATTACGTTATTCGTCGTCATGAAATTTAATGTGTTTTGACGCTCGTTTTGCAGAGGTTAAGCGGTGAAACAACATGGGAATGTAGCCTGTCATCGCATACGCAAAGCCACATCCTAAAATTGCGATGGAAAAGTAGAGCAATTCTTTTTGTTCATTGGGCATCAATAGAATGAGCAAAAGGCCAACAAAAAATACTGCTAGCCCTTTTGTGAAACGCTTCCAGCCTGTTTGAGGATCAGTAGTAAGAATGCTCACCGGCTAAATGCTCTGTTGCGTCACGGACACCAAAAAGTTCGCCATCAAACATTTCTAGCATTTGTTTTTCAATGCCTTCTTTAAGCGTAACGTCTACCATTGAACACCCATTACATCCACCGCCAAACTGAAGAATAGCGTACCCGTCATCAGTGATTTCGGTCAATACAACTTGCCCACCGTGGTTTGCTAGTTGGGGGTTAACTTCAGATTCAATCATGTAGTTTACACGGTCAACCAAGGGAGCATCGTCAGACACTTTTCGCGCCTTAGCATTAGGGGCTTTCAAAGTCAGTTGAGACCCCATTTTGTCAGTAACGAAATCAATTTCTGCCTCTTCTAAAAAAGGCGCACTTTCTTCGTCAATTACCGCGTTAAAGCCGTTGAATGGCAAGCTAATATCGGTGTCTTCTACGGCATCTGGCGGACAATAGGATACGCCACATTCCGCTGATGAAGTGCCGGGGTTAACCACAAACACGCGGATTGAGGTGTTTTGCTCTTGGTTAGCCAAGAGTTTTGAGAAGTGGGCTTGTGCCTCTTCAGAAATCGTTATCATGCTTCACCTAATTGTTAAATGACCTTGGCGTCATAAGAAATTACACGTAATGTCGTGTTAAGATAAGTCAGTTTAACAAATTTACCTGAGTAAAACACTCAAGTACTAACATATATTGATAATAATAAGGGATTCTCGGTTTGGCAAAATCATTATTTAGTCAGCGCCTTAAGAGTTTTTTAAAGGCGTTTGGACTCGTAGTATTTTTTGGTATCGCAAATCAGACGTTTGCAGTTGTGTCGCCCCACTTGAAAACAGAATTTCCGGCAACGTATTACCTGCCCACGGATACAAAGTTTGATCCAGCAGTACCTACACCTGAAGCATTTTTTGGTTTTGGTGTAGGGAAGTGGCATATTCGCCATGATCAGCTAATCGCTTATATGTATGAGTTAGCTAAAACATCAGATCGCGTGACAATCGAAGTGACAGGGCATTCCCATCAAGATAAACCCTTAGTACTTTTAACCATTGCTGATCCCGATAGAAAAGACAGCGTTGAATCACTTCGCAAAGCTCATATAGACAATATTAAAAAACAACGCCAACCCAAAAGCGATGCGCCTTTGTTTATGTATATGGGATACAGTATTCATGGAAACGAGCCTTCGGGTAGTAACGCGGCTTTGTTGCTAGGGTATTACTTAGCCGCTGGTGACGATAAGCGTATCGATGCAATATTAAAAAACACCGTTATTCTATTAGACCCCGCATTGAACCCTGATGGTTTGTCTCGTTTTTCTCATTGGGCAAATATGCATAAGGGCTATCAACTCAGCCGCTCTCGTTATCATAGAGAACACAAAGAAAATTGGCCTTCGGCAAGAACAAACTATTATTGGTTCGATTTAAACCGTGATTGGCTGTTATTGACTCACCCTGAATCAGATGCACGTATAGAGCAATTTCATCATTGGCGGCCTCATGTATTGACCGACTTTCATGAAATGGGGACTGATGGAACTTATTTCTTTCAACCGGGGGTTCCGTCTAGGAAAAACCCATTAACTCCCGATGACAACGTTGCGTTAACACAAACCTTAGCTCATTATCATGCTGATGCTTTCGACAAAGATAATCAGCTTTATTTTACTGAAGAAGGTTTTGACGATTTCTATTATGGAAAAGGCTCAACCTATCCCGATGCACACGGTAGCGTGGGTATTTTATTTGAACAAGCCCGAGTAAGGGGGCATGTCCAAGAGTCTATCAATGGCGACTTAACGTTCAGCCGTTCTATTTTAAATCACATCACAACGTCTTTTAGTACACTGGATGGTTCATTAGAAAACAGACGTGCGCTGTTGGACTACCAAGTTAGTTTC
Source organism: uncultured Alteromonas sp. (assembly GCA_964449725.1). Lineage (GTDB taxonomy): Bacteria > Pseudomonadota > Gammaproteobacteria > Enterobacterales > Alteromonadaceae > Alteromonas_F. The sequence continues at coordinate 10,514 of CAYUZL010000089.1, forward strand.
GCTGAGCAAACCAAGCAACTAGTGCAAAAAGACGAAGTTGTGGGAGTATTACTAAAACAGCCTAAAGATATTTTCCGTTTTGATGCCATGTTAGATAAATTAGACGCTCATCAAATTCAATATTCCGTGGTGACAAAAGGCGTTGATGTGGCAGGTTTAAGTGTTGATAAGAACAAAGGTGTATTTGTATCTTACGACCAAGCTCAATACCGACTGATTAAATCTATATTTTCCCAGCGAACCTCATTCCTAGATAACACCTTTTATGATGTATCGAATTGGAATATGCCATTGGCATTCGATATCGATTATACGCCGCTTAAACAGAGCGAATCTGCAAAATTAACGTTAGATAAAAAGCGAGAAAAAGAGGGTAAAATTGAGTATGTACGACAAGTAGTTAGTGGCGTTGCTTGTGCGTTTGACTGGTATCATTATCAAGCACCTGCATTAGCCAATCGGTTATTACAAAAAGGTTTTA
>CAYUZL010000090.1:0-2824 GCA_964449725.1 uncultured Alteromonas sp.
GTTAAAAGTTATGCAAGAATATGAAATTTTTCCAATTTTTTATTGAAATTAATTAAATAAAATTAATTATGCTGAGACCATAGTGCTTCCTGTGGCACACTATGGCTATAGAAAAGTTAAATTTACTTAAGGTCAGAATGACGAAATTAAATACCTTTGCTCGAGTCAGAGCGCTAAGCCATTGGCATGCTAAGTGTTTTTGTGTTGCACTATTATCGAGAATGGCACCAAACTTTCATTTGTTTGCTGTGGTGGTGGAGCATGAAACGCCTGATTTGTTGAGTAAAGTATTAGAGCTTACGAAAGAAAGCCTTGTGTCGCCTAAAAGTAAAATTAATTTTTCGCTTCAAATTGAAAAAATAGAAGAAGCCGCGCCGGATATTTCGGCTTTTGATATGTTTGGAGTGTACCCTGCAAATGATGCGTGTATGGCAATGGTAGCGACTCTCAATTTATTTTCAAATGAAGATCCAGGTGGCGCTGTGGTCGTATCAAAGTTGTCTCAAGGTGGGGTAGAAGCCTATCTACTTAATAGTCAAGAAGCTGATGATGACACGGTAAAAACCCATCCGTTGATGGAGTTCGAAGTTGCGTTGCAAAACACTTTGCTGGATTATTTAGAACAAGGAGCGAAATCAAAAGAAACACTCCAGCAATGTTTGGCTATTGCATTAGAAGAAAATATGAGCAATATAGGTATCGATTTATCTCATTGAGCAACGATAGAGTGCGTAAGTAAATTGCGGTGTGCGCTTTTCTTTAATCAGTGACAGTTCTTCGTAAGATAAAGGCGACATACCGCTTTCATATTCTATGTATATCAGTGAACCGTTTTTAATGGCTTTGCTTTTTAGCAATGCAGTTAAAAACGGTGTTAATAAGCCTTTGTTAAACGGCGGGTCAACAAACACAATATCGAAAGCTGTTGAGTGTTGGGAAAGAGCCTGAATACTATCGGCACACAAAATAGTTGGAGAAACATTGAGTTTAGTTGCGTTTTTTTGCAAATTTTTAGCGGCTAATTTGTCCTTTTCAACAAATACGACTTTATTTGCACCTCGAGACAATGCTTCAAAACCTAAACTTCCCGCACCAGCGAATGCATCGAGACATTGAGCGCCTCGTATGTCGTTCATCAGCCAGTTAAATAAAGTTTCTTTCGTTCTATCGGATGTTGGACGCAAGCCATCAGCGTGTAAAACGGGCAATTTTCGACCACGCCAAAGGCCGCTAATAATTCTAACTTGACCAGAGACTCGATTCCTAGTGGCTGACAATGCTATTATTCCAATCTAGACGATTAATTTAACGAACTATTATCAAGGTTCTCAGTCACTATGTCGAAACTTTTTAAGTGGTTTAATAAAGACAAACCGACAGTACAAAGCGATCAGCCCAGCGTTGATCCAACTATTGAAAGCGCTCAGGATAACATTGACGTTCCTGTTGAAGAGCCCAAGGCTAAAGAGCCAGAAGCCGAATTACGACCAGAAAAAGAAGATAAGAAAACATCGTTTTTTGGGCGATTAAAAGCGTCTTTATCTAAGACTAAAACCAACATCGGGAGTGGCTTTGTTTCTTTATTTAAAGGCAAAATCATTGATGATGAGCTTTATGAGGATTTAGAAACTCAATTATTGGTTGCTGATGTTGGTATGGATACAACCCAGAAAATCATAAAAAATCTAACAGAAAGTGTAAACCGAGCTCAGCTAAAAGATGGTGATGCACTATTTGGTGAATTAAGGCAACAAATGAGTACGCTACTAGAGCCAGTAAACGAACCTCTTTGGCCGAAAATCGAAGCCCATGATCCCGCGTCAGGTCCTTATGTCATATTAATGGTGGGCGTAAATGGTGTGGGTAAAACCACAACTATAGGGAAGCTGGCTAAGCAATTTCAAAGCAAAGGTAAAAAAGTCATGCTAGCTGCGGGCGATACTTTCCGAGCGGCGGCAGTTGAGCAGCTGCAAGTGTGGGGAGAGCGAAACGATATTTCCGTGATTGCTCAGCACACTGGCGCAGACAGTGCATCTGTGTTGTTCGACGCGGTAGAAGCTGCGAGAGCGAGAAATGTAGACATATTACTGGCGGATACCGCAGGTCGTTTGCAGAACAAAGACAATTTAATGGAAGAACTGAAAAAAGTCGTTCGGGTTATGAAAAAGGTTCACCCTGATGCGCCTCATGAGGTTATGTTAACCATTGATGCTGGAACTGGCCAAAATGCTATTAGCCAAGCTGAACTGTTCAATAAAGCCGTAGGTTTAACGGGGATTACGTTAACTAAGCTTGATGGAACCGCAAAAGGTGGGGTGATTTTTGCGATCGCAGATAAATTGAATCTACCTATTCGCTACGTAGGGGTAGGAGAAGGCATTGATGATTTGCAAAGCTTTGACAGCGAGGCCTTTATTCAGGCATTGTTTTCCGATAGTTCTGAATCTGATGGAAATGTTGAAACAACAGAGCAATAGAATAAAAAATTCAAAGGCTTAGCTTGGCAATATAGGAAATAACATGATCAGTTTTGAAGAAGTGAGCAAAACTTACCCCGGTGGACAACAAGCACTGGTGAAAGTCGATTTCCATATTGAGGCTGGAGAGATGGCCTTTTTAACTGGTCATTCGGGCGCGGGTAAAAGTACATTACTAAAATTGATTAGCATTATGGAGCGCCCTAGCGTAGGTCGAGTGTTAATTAATGGACACGATCTAAACCAAATATCTCGCCGTCAAATTGCTTATATTCGAAGAGATATCGGGATGATATTTCAAAGCCATAAATTACTCATGGAAAAAACAGTCTTTGATAACATCGCAT